>CAYPLM010000001.1:0-10005 GCA_964411575.1 uncultured Oscillibacter sp.
ACGACCTTACGGATGCGAACCGTACGCTCTCCCAACTGAGCTACAGGCCCATGCTTTTCTCAGCCCGCATATCATAACACATTTTTTTCGGTTTGTGAAGCCCTTTTTTTGAAAAAATAAAAATTTTTTTCTTGCCATTTGCGCAGCGTTGGTGTACAATACTTTTGTTAGCCTCCTCTGTATACAGCTGCGGGGCCGGTCTTGCGCAATGGACGCCTGTGAACCATGTCAGGCGGGGAACCGAGCAGCATTAAGCGGGATTGGCCATGTGCCGCAAGGGCGCCGGTTCCGTAGCTGTATGCAGAGGAGCTTTTTTGTCCGGCCTGTATGGTACATTCCAAACACTCCCTCTTGCTGTTGTTCACAAAAAACGGGTAAAAAGTCTGTTCAATCGGTAGATTGCGCAGGGCGGGACAATGCGGTATAATAAAGCCATCCTATATTGCACGGAGGTATTTCCATGAGCTATCCTGCCACCGGAAACGAGGTTTACGTCAGCTTCAACCTGTCCCACACGATGCTCTCCGGCATCGGCAAGGGCACCATCACGCGTGAGGACGTGTCCGCCGACTATCTGAAAAATCTGTTTGCGCAGTACGGCGTGATCGTTTCGGTCAAGCCCGAGCAGCGCCCCCTGATCGACAAGGTCAACGAGCTCTATGGCCTTGAGCTTGAAGTGCCCGACACGCTGAAGATCTTCCAGCTGTCCGAGAAGAACCGCCGCGTCGTCATCATCTCCCCGCAGGGTCTGCGCCGCAGCCACGGCTCGCTGCTGCCCGAGTATTCCGCGGAGGAGCTCAACGAGGCCACCTTCAGCTTCACCAAGTATTATGTCCAGAGCCGCCACTATGACGATCTGGTCGCCGAAAACGAAAAACTCAAAAAGGAGCTTGAGATCGAGATTGCCTGGCGCACCCGCCTTGACAGCGAGCCCGACAACAACTGAGCGCTTCGCACCGACACAAAATTTCCTATCTTATTTTGCATTTCAGATCCCCGGCGCTGCGCCAGATGGATTGTGTGCCCTGCCGGAAGGCAGGGCACTTTTGCTTTGCTTCGGAGGAGAACGAACACAGGAGGTGCACAGATGAACGAATACTATGCCCACGTCCGCAGTACAGAGGAGGACGCTGACCCGGTGCGCCAAACCGTGGCCGAGCATCTTGAGGGCACTGCGGCGCTGTGCCGCGAATTTGCCGGAGCCTTTGGGGCTGCGGCGGACGGAGAACTGGCGGGCCTGACGCACGACCTGGGCAAGTGCACAGAGGGCTTTCAAAAGCGGCTGCTGTGCTCTGGAGCGCGCGTAGACCACGCTACGGCGGGTGCGGTGGTCTGCGCGCGGCAGGGACACATGTTCGCCGCCGCCTGTGTAGCGGGGCACCACGGTGGGCTTGCCGACTTCGGAAACCCCAGAAACGACGATGTGGGCAGCCCTACGCTGCTTGGTCGCCTGCGCAGGGGGGATGCCGAGCATCTGCCGGAGCGTTGCGGGGACAGCGGCGTTACGCTGCCGCCACGCGTTCTCTCCGCCGTGCCCGAGGGAGATCTGCTGATGGCCTCCTACTGGACACGGATGCTCTATTCCTGTCTTGTGGACGCGGACTACCTGGACACCGAGCGGTTTATGCAGGGTGAGCGCGGCCGGGACGGGTACGATGACATGCAGACGCTGCTTGCAAGGCTCGAGGCGTATATTGCCCCGTGGCAAAACCCGCAAACCGAGCTCAACCGTCTGCGTTGCGACATTTTGAACACCTGTCTGGAGGCGGGCAGGAAAGCGAAGGGACTTTACACGCTGACCGTGCCCACCGGCGGCGGGAAGACGGTGGCCTCGCTGGCCTTTGCTCTGCGCCATGCGGTCGAACACGGGATGCAGCGCGTGATCTACGTCATTCCATACACCTCCATCATCGAGCAGAACGCCGCCGTGTTCCGCGAGATCCTCGGAAGCGGAAACGTGTTGGAGCACCACGCTGGCGTGCAGCGCGACCTTTCGGACGGCGCTTCGGCGGAGGACGTGCGAAGGGCGCTCGCGGCGGAAAACTGGGACATGCCCGTGGTGGTGACGACGGCGGTGCAGCTGTTCGACTCGTTGTACGCAAACCGCCCGTCAAAGTGCCGCAAGCTGCACAACCTCGCCAACAGTGTCATCATTTTCGACGAGGCACAGCTGCTGCCGCTGGTGCACCTGCGTCCCTGCGTGGCGGCAATGGCATCGCTTGTGCGTCAGTTCCGCGCCACAGCCATCCTCTGCACGGCCACGCAGCCCGCGCTGAACGACCTGTTTCGCGCCTACGCGCCGGGCTGCCCGGCAACGGAGCTGTGTCCGCAGAGCGCGGCGCTGTACGAAAAGTTCCGCCGCGTGACGTTCCAGCGAGTGGGTGTGTTAGAGGATGCCGCGCTGGCAGAGCAGCTGAGCGCGCACAAACAGGTGCTCTGCGTTGTTAACAGCCGCGAAGCGGCGCAGCGGGTCTTTGCACTGCTGCCGGAGGCGGGCAGTTTCCACCTGTCCACGCTGATGTTCCCCGCGCAGCGGCAGGCGCTTTTGCGCGAAATACGCGGCAGACTGATGCGCGGCGAGCCGTGCCGGGTCGTGTCCACCTCGCTGATCGAGGCGGGCGTGGACGTGGATTTCCCGGCGGTCTACCGGGAGCTGGCAGGACTGGATTCGGTTTTGCAGGCCGCCGGACGCTGCAACCGGGAGGGGAAGCGCGCGGCGGGGGAGAGCGTCGTCACGATCTTCGAGCGGACAAAGCTGCCGCCGCTGCTGTTTCGCGCGGCGGTCGGCGCGGCGCGCGAGGCACTTTCGGGCGAGTGCGACCCCGGCGCGCCGGAGACGATGCAGCACTATTTCCGTTCCCTGCGCAGCTTTTCGGGAGATGTGCTGGATAAGCAGGGCGTGATCCGCGCCTTTGAACAGGGGATCGAGGGCTGCACGCTGCCGTTTCGCACGGTGGCAGAGCGCTTCCGCTTCCTCGAAAGCGCCGCTTTTACCGTCTACGTCCCCTATAATGAGGAGGGCGAGGCGCTGGCGGCGCAGCTTCAGGCGGGCGCATGCAGCAAAGAGCTGTACCGCAGGCTCGGACGCTATGCCGTGTCGGTGTACGGCAGGCATTTTCAGGCCCTGTACGCCGCCGGGGCACTGTTGACGGCGCGCGAGCTCCCCGTGCTGGACGACCGCAGCGCCGTCCTCTCAGACCTGAGCCTGTACAGCGAAAAGATGGGACTCCTGCTCGAACCGGAGATGGGCAAAGCGGAGTTTGTGTAAGATCGAACGGAAGAAAGGAGCGATGCTATGGCGATCCAAGTGGAAGTTTGGGGCGATTATGCGTGCTTTTCGCGGCCCGAGATGGCCGTTGAGCGCGTCAGTTATGACGTGATGACGCCCTCGGCGGCGCGCGGGCTGCTGGAGAGCTTGTATTGGCACCCAGGCATGCGCTGGGTGATCGACCGCATCCATGTGTGCAGCCCTATCCAATTCACCAACATCCGCCGCAACGAGGTCAAGGACACCGTCAGTGCCCGTAAGGCGAAAACTGCAATGGAGCGGGGAGAGGGCGGGCTGTATCTTGCCGCGCCGGAGAGTATCCAGCAGCGCGCGGCCATGGTGCTGCGGGACGTACGGTATGTCATAGAGGCGCATTTTGTCATGACAGAGCGCGCCGTGCCCGGCGACAACCCCGGCAAGTTTCAGGACATCATCAAGCGGCGGCTCGAACGCGGCCAGTGCTACAGCATGCCTTATTTCGGCACGCGGGAATTTGCAGCGCAGTTTCGCCGCTGTACGGCGCTGCCGCCCTGCCCGGACGAGCTGCGGGGCACGCGTGATCTGGGCTGGATGCTGCTGGACATGGACTACAGCGACCCGCAGAACATTACGCCGCGCTTTTTCCGCGCGCGGCTGGAGGACGGCGTGCTCAACGTGCCGCCCATGGACAGTTCGGAGGTGCACGGATGATCCTACAGGCGCTGACACGGTACTATGAGGATCTTCTCGCGCGCGGCGATATTGCGTCTCCCGGCTGGAGCCCGGCGAAGATCAGCTTTGCCCTCTGCCTGAATGCACAGGGCGAGGTGACGCAGGTGACTCCCACTATGCAGGAGGTGGACACCGGGAAGAAAACCGTCCTCCGCCCGCAGGAGAAGATCCTTCCGGCGGCGGTGAAGCGTTCTTCCGGCGTGGCCTCCAACTTCCTCTGGGACAACTCCGCATATCTGCTCGGCGTTGACCAGAAGGGCAAGCCGCAGCGAAGCCTTGAATGCTTTGCCGCAGCCGCTACACGGCACCATGCTGTGCTCGACGGCGTGGAGTCGTCTGCGGCGCGCGCCATTCTGGCGTTTTTTGACACATGGCAGCCGGAAAACGCCGCGCAGCACCCTGCACTTTCCGGGCAGCTTGACGAGGTGACGGCGGGCGGCAATCTGGTGTTTCGCGTGGACGGCTGCTATGCGCAGGAGGACAACGCCATCCGTGCGGCGTGGCAGCGTCATCAGGACGACGCTGCGGACGATGCTGTTTTAATGCAGTGCCTGGTGACAGGTGAGGTCAGTGAAATCGCTGCCGTGCACCCAAGCATCAAGGGCGTGCGGGACGCGCAAAGCAGCGGTGCGTCGCTGGTGGCCTTCAACGCGCCTGCATTTTGCTCCTACGGCCGCGAGCAGAGCTACAATGCGCCTGTGGGCAAGTACGCCGCCTTTGCTTACACCGCTGCGCTGAACCATCTGCTTGCCGACCGCAACAACGTGCAGCTCATCGGCGACACCACGGTGGTCTGCTGGGCGGAGGGTGCGGAGCCGCAATTTACAAGCTGGGCAAATTACTTCGCCTTTGGCAGCGACCCGCCTGCGCACCTGACGGACAACGACCTGCGCGACGCGCTCAGAAAACTTGCTCACGGAGAGCGCTGCGACGAGCTCGGCCTCGACCCTGAGCGCCCCTTTTACATCCTCGGCCTTGCGCCTAACGCCGCGCGGCTTTCCGTCCGCTTTTTCCTGCGCGACACTTTTGGAAACCTGATGCGCCACGTCAACGACCACAATGAGCGTCTGGAGATCGTCGGCGCGCGGCGTGCCACGTTGCCCCTTTGGGCGCTGCTGCGCGAGACCGTCAATGAGAAATCGCGCGACAAAGCGCCCTCGCCTGTCATGGCCGGCGCCACCGCCCGCGCGGTGTTTTCCGGGGGCCCGTACCCTGCTGCGCTGCTGGAGGCCGTGCTGCTGCGCATCCGCGCCGAGCGGGAGATCACCTGGGGCCGCGCTGCTATTTTGAAAGCATACTATTTGAAAAATCCGCATCCAGACTGTCCAGAGGAGGTTTTGACTGTGAGCCTGAATGAAGAGAGCACCAACCCCGCCTATGTCCTTGGTCGCCTGTTTTCGGTGTACGAAGCCGCGCAGCAGGCCGCAAACCCTGGCATAAACACAACGATCCGCGACAAGTATTTCAACTCTGCCTCCGCCATGCCTGCCAGTATTTTTCCCACGCTCGGCAAGCTCTACCAAAAGCACCTGCGCAAGCTGGATGCCGCGCGGCGTATCTATTACGACAGGCAGGTCAGCGCACTTAAGGGGATGCTCGGCGAAAGCTACCCCGACCGCATGAGCCTTGCCCAGCAGGGCGCATTCGACCTTGGCTACTACCACCAGACACAAAAGCGCTACACAAAGAAGGAGGAAACTGAAAATGGCTGAACCCATCAAAAACCGCTATGAATTTGTGATCCTGTTCGACGTGGAGAACGGCAACCCCAACGGTGACCCTGACGCAGGCAACATGCCCCGCGTCGACCCTGAGACCGGCTACGGGCTGGTGACGGACGTGTGCCTCAAGCGCAAGATCCGCAACTATGTGGAGACGGTCAAGGAGGACAGTCCCGGCTATCGCATCTATATCAAGGACGGCGTGCCGCTCAACACCAGCGACCGGGAAGCCTGCGACTATGTGGGCGTAAACCCGGAAAAGCTGAAGGAAGCCAAAAAGGACAACAAGGATGTGGACAGGCTGCTGCGTGATTTTATGTGCAGCAACTTCTACGACATTCGAACCTTCGGTGCGGTGATGACCACCTTCGTCAAGGGCGCGCTCAACTGCGGGCAGGTGCGCGGCCCGGTGCAGCTGGGCTTTGCCCGCAGCGTCGACCCGGTGCTGCCGCAGGAGGTCACCATCACCCGCGTGGCCATCACCACGGAGAAGGACGCCGAGAAGAAGGACACTGAGATGGGGCGCAAGTACATCGTGCCCTACGGCCTCTATCGCGCTGAGGGCTACGTTTCTGCCAATCTCGCGCGCAAGACCACCGGCTTTTCCGAGGATGACCTTGCGCTGCTGTGGGAAGCCATTTTGAACATGTTTGAACACGACCATTCCGCCGCACGCGGCAAGATGGCCGTGCGCGAGCTGGTCGTGTTTCGCCATGACAGTGAGCTTGGCTGCGCCCCGGCGCACAAGCTCTTCGAGCTGGTCAGGGCGGAGCATAAGGAGGGCGTCACGTCGCCCAGAAGCTACGCGGACTACACCGTCACCGTGGATGAAGCCAACCTGCCCGCCGGCGTCACCTGTACGCGGCTGGGGTGATCTACGCGGAGGAGGACTTCCTGCAGCTCTCCGGTCTGCAGCACTTCAAATTCTGCCGCAGACAGTGGGCTTTAATCCACATCGAGCAGCAGTGGGCGGAGAATTACCGCACCACCGATGGGAATATCCTCCACGAAAGGGCGCACAACGCCGCGCTCACCGAGACACGGGGCGACATGGTCGTCACGCGGGACATGCGGGTGTTTTCGTCCACGCTGGGTGTCTCCGGCGCCTGCGACGTGCTGGAATTTCATCGCGGAGATGTCGGCCTTCCGCTCAAAGGGCGCGAGGGGCTGTGGCAGCCGTTTCCGGTGGAGTACAAGCGGGGGCGGCCGAAGGCGGACACCGCCGACGAGCTGCAGCTTTGCGCGCAGGCCATGTGTCTGGAGGAGATGCTCTGCTGTGAGATTCCCGCCGGGGCACTTTATTACGGTGAGCCGCGGCGGCGCACAGAGGTCGTGTTTACACCGGCGCTGCGGCAGGAGGTGCAGCTGCTGCTTGAACAGATGCACGAGCTTTATCGGCGCGGACAAACGCCAAAGGTGAAGCCGGGCAAGGGCTGCGGTGCCTGTTCACTGAAGGAGCTGTGTCTGCCGAAGCTGATGAAAACCAGGTCGGTTTCCACCTATCTGCGCCTGAGGATGGAGGACGAGATATGAGACAGCTGCTCAACACGCTTTTTGTTACGTCAGAGGACGTATACCTTGCGCTTGACGGCGAAAACGTGACGGCCAACCGGGGCGGCGAGCCGCTGGCGCGTTACCCGCTCCACACACTGCAAAGCATCGTTTCGTTTTCCTACGCCGGGGCGTCGCCCGCCCTGATGGGGGCGTGCGCACAGCGGGGGATCGGACTGGCGTTTTTCTCGCCCGGAGGACGCTTTTTAACGCGTATCTCCGGCCCTGCACAGGGCAACGTCCTGCTGCGCCGCATGCAGTACCGCGCAGCGGACGACCCGGTGCAAAGCTGCTTCTTTGCCCGCAGCATGATCTTAGGAAAGGTCTACAATGCCCGTTGGAGCATCGAGCGCATGCGGCGGGATCATGCCCTGCGCATCGCGGAGGAGCGTTTTGCGGCGACTTCGGCGCGTCTGCGCGACCTTTTGCCGCAGATTGCGGCGGAGACCGTGCCGGAGAGCCTGCGCGGTCTGGAAGGCGTGGCCGCAACAGCCTATTTCAGCGTGCTGGACGACATGATTCTGCGGGAGAAGGACACCTTCTTCTTCCGCGAGCGCAGCCGCCGCCCGCCGAGGGACGCGTTTAACGCAATGCTCTCCTTTGCATACAGTCTTCTCTCGCACGACTGTGCCTCGGCGTTGGAGGGCGTGGGGCTGGATGCCTATGTTGGCTTTCTGCACCGAGACCGTCCGGGGCGGGAGTCACTGGCGCTGGATCTGATGGAAGAGCTGCGTCCCTGCTTTGCCGACCGCTTTGTGCTCACGCTGGTCAACAATCGGGTCATAAAGGCGTCGGATTTTGACGTGCGGGAGAGCGGCGCAGTGCTTCTCACGGACACAGCGCGCAGAACGTTTTTGCAGAAGTGGCAGGAGCGAAAGAAGGAAACAATCACGCACCCGTTTTTGGAGGAAAAGATACCGTGGGGGCTTGTGCCGCATGTGCAAAGCCTGCTTTTGGCGCGCTGCCTGCGCGGCGATCTTGACGGGTATCCGCCGTTTTTGTGGAAGTGAGGGGCTTATGCTGGTGCTGATCACATATGATGTCAACACGGAGGACGCTGCCGGGCGCAAGCGCCTGCGGCAGATTGCAAAGCAGTGCGTGAACTACGGGCAGCGGGTGCAAAACTCCGTCTTCGAGTGCCTTTTGGATGCGGCGCAGTGCCGCAGCCTGCAAAATACGCTCTGTAAGCTGATCGACCCGGAGCGGGACAGCCTGCGCTTTTACTATCTTGGCAAGCAGTACGAACGGAAGATCGAACACTTCGGCTGCAAAAAGACCTACCGTCCGGAGGAACCGCTGATCATCTGAGTGCGAAGGGGAAGTGAACAGCGCATTCCCGACAGGTTCGCACCGGAATTTTACGCGCATTTCTGCCCTGTGCAGAGGCAAAGCGCCCTTGCAGACGGCGCTTTGCCTCCGAGAATCGAGCTTTTTTGTCTGCTGTGACAAAATTGCACGCTGTTTTTTGTGCAATTTTGCTGTCGCGCCCCCCACGGGGCGCGTGGATTGAAATACAGTCGCGGCAGGCGTGAAGCCCATCGCCGCTAAGGTCGCGCCCCCCACGGGGCGCGTGGATTGAAATACCCAGAGTGCCACAAAGTCGCCAGACAGAGTTGAGTCGCGCCCCCCACGGGGCGCGTGGATTGAAATGCTGGCTCATCGAGAACCACTATCTTGCACCGTATCGTCGCGCCCCCCACGGGGCGCGTGGATTGAAATCTGATGAAGAACAACATGGGTTACAGAGACGAGGTCGCGCCCCCCACGGGGCGCGTGGATTGAAATACGCGGGCACTCAGCCCCTTGATAATTTCGGCCGTCGCGCCCCCCACGGGGCGCGTGGATTGAAATTCCCCCGACGACATCGCGGAGCTGGAAGATCGGCGTCGCGCCCCCCACGGGGCGCGTGGATTGAAATCCGTAGCTCTTGCCGCACACCGCGTCGACATGCTGTCGCGCCCCCCACGGGGCGCGTGGATTGAAATAGCGCGTGGGCGGCGAGGCGGTGCTGGGCATCGGGTCGCGCCCCCCACGGGGCGCGTGGATTGAAATTACCAGTCCGGGGGCGGTTGGCGCACGGGCCGCAACGTCGCGCCCCCCACGGGGCGCGTGGATTGAAATAGCACCACGGAGTTTCCGCAGGTTATTGCTGCCTGTCGCGCCCCCCACGGGGCGCGTGGATTGAAATGATCATTACAGATACTGTCCGGATGTCATGTTGCTGTCGCGCCCCCCACGGGGCGCGTGGATTGAAATGCCAAGCTCGCCGAGCAGGGCGAGCTGGTGCGGCGGTCGCGCCCCCCACGGGGCGCGTGGATTGAAATATTTGTGGCGGACGTTAAGAAAAAAGCAGCGCCGTCGTCGCGCCCCCCACGGGGCGCGTGGATTGAAATCCTGCTTGAAGCACAACTATGAAATTATCCCGCGTCGCGCCCCCCACGGGGCGCGTGGATTGAAATGTCTTGGTAATGAAATCCCATTGTTCCGCAATGTCCGTCGCGCCCCCCACGGGGCGCGTGGATTGAAATTTCCCATCCGACCCGGCTGCGGGCGTGGGCGCTGACGTCGCGCCCCCCACGGGGCGCGTGGATTGAAATTATTTCCGAACGGCGGTGGGCGTTGAATGCCCGCGTCGCGCCCCCCACGGGGCGCGTGGATTGAAATACGCAAACAGGAAGCGCCGGGTTTCCGTAGTTTTGGTCGCGCCCCCCACGGGGCGCGTGGATTGAAATCCGTAGCTCTTGCCGCACACCG
>CAYPLM010000001.1:10105-10374 GCA_964411575.1 uncultured Oscillibacter sp.
CGTCGACATGCTCGTCGCGCCCCCCACGGGGCGCGTGGATTGAAATCAGAGCATCGAGGAGCGGCAGGGCATCGAGATCTACGTCGCGCCCCCCACGGGGCGCGTGGATTGAAATACCCTCGGGGACGAGGCAGGCACACAGCTCGTCGTCGCGCCCCCCACGGGGCGCGTGGATTGAAATGCTTGACGGGTCGCCGCGCCCGACGAGCTCCACGGTCGCGCCCCCCACGGGGCGCGTGGATTGAAATACCACATGACCGAGGATATTC
>CAYPLM010000001.1:10474-33274 GCA_964411575.1 uncultured Oscillibacter sp.
GGTCGCGCCCCCCACGGGGCGCGTGGATTGAAATACCACATGACCGAGGATATTCTCAGCCGGTTGCGCTGCACCCCGTGGCGCGTGAGTGTGTCAAAAACAGAAGAACCGCCGACGGTTTGCGGAGTGCAGATCGTCGGCGGTTCTTTTTGAGATGGTATTGCACCCGGCTTCGGCGGGGCGTGGGTCATTTGAGCATGGTGCTGTGCCGCAGACTGCGCTTACTTAGAAGCGACACGGCCAGAAGCACCGCCAGCACGCCCGCTGACAGCGGGGCGACCAGCGTGGCGGAGGGCAGCGTACCCGTGCGCAGACAGCACAGCCCCAAGCCTGACAGCAGCGCAAACGCGCTGCGCGCAAGTGCTGTGCCCAGCACGCGCCGCTGCATCTGCCGCTTCGACATGCCGATCACGCGCAGGATGGTGAACTTGCGCCGCTCCTGCTCGGCCTCGAGCGCCAGTGCGCTCGAGAGCAGCAGAAGCGTTACGGCCGCCGCGCAGCCGCCGCAGGCGTAGAGCAGAATGAGCTCCTGCACCAGAAGCTGCCGCCGCTCGCGATAGTTTTGCTGCTGACTGTCCACCAGCACGGTGCGGTTGCGTGTGGAGTACTGGTCGCAGAAGTTTTGCAGAAGCTTGTTGGTGGACATTGCCTCGTAAATGTCCATGTCCGCCGTGATCAGCAGCCACTCGTAGCCCACCGCATCGCCCTGGGTGTAGTAATACCAGTGGCCGTTCTCCACCATCGCGCCGAGGAAGCGCCCGAAAAACGCCGGGGAGCAGACCACCTGATAACTGCTCCACATGCTCCTGCCGTTGACGGCGTGATCCAGCGTGCCGCGGTCGTTGGGCGTTTCGTCTGTCCATTCCAGCTTTACAGCCGTGGTGACGTCGATGGTGCACTCGCCGTTGTAGATTGTGCGCAGACGGATGTCCCCTGCGGGGAGGGCAACGCTGCCGCGCTCGCTGCCGGGGAAGCACAGCAGCACAAACTCGCCGCGCGCAAACGCCTCCGCGTCGCCGCCGAAGCGGAAGCTCTCACGCCAGCTCTCCGTGTCGATGACCCACAGGCCGGTTTCCTGCTCCTCCAGACCGTCGTAGGAGAGCCAGACGCTCATGTCGTCGCAGTACGGCTCAGCGTTGACCACGCCGGGGAAGGTCTCGATGCGCTCGATCCACTCGGCGGGGATGAGCGTCTGGTAGGTGCGGTCGTTGGTCTCGTAGATGCGGAAGCCCGGCGTGGTCTCGATGCGGCGGCGCTGCTGCTCAAGGTTGGCGGCGCTGCTGACCGTGTACACCACCGTCACGCCGAACACGCACAAAAGCAGCAGGATCAGCGCGCTGCGCACGCGACGGACGCGCCGCGCTCTGCCCTCACTGAGCTGCATGCGCCCGGTGAGCGGCGTGCGCACGGTGACGGCAAAGATGATTAGACGCGAGATGAGAATCACCGCAAGCCACAGCACGAAAAGCTGCCACAGCGCGGTGTACGGGATCACGGTCTCGATATGCACGCTGTCGGAATACATCAAAAGGCGCAGGGCGAGCCAGGTGAGCGCCATGCCCAGCGGGATGCCCAGAAGCACGGCAGGTGCGGTCAGGATCGCCGACTCCTCCAGCATCAGCACCAGCAGCTGCGCCTTCGTCACGCCGATGGAGCGCAGCACGGCAAAGCTGTGCACCTCGCTTTGCAACTGCATCATGTACACGCACAGAACCGCCGTCAGCGCCACCAGCGCGATAAGATACGCGTACAGCTTGTCTGACGGCTGGCGCAGTGCCTTTTCCACGCGGCCAAAAAGCTCCTCCGCTTTGAGCTTGAGGCGCAGCAGCGCTGACTTCTCGGCGGCTTCCCGCTCGGCAGCCTTCTGCAGGGCGTTTTGCTGCCAGTTTTCCGCAAAGGCTTTCAGCTCCGCCTCCGTGTCAAATTCGTAGCGCGTGCCGTCCGCGTCCACAAAGGAATAGCGCTTGGTCGTGCTGTAAATCGTCCGGCTCGGCTCTTCGTCGGAGGGATAGGCCAGCAGGTTGCGGCTGGGCGTGCGGTCGGCAAAGAGGTCGCGGGTCTGCTGCATGTAGGCGGTGGTCTCCCGGTAGGCCGTGTCTGTATCGCTGGGCGAAACGCTGGCATAATACTGCGTCTGCGCCGTCAGGCCGCCCGTGCCGCCGTTGCGGGTGACGTGGGTGTTGACGCTCTCAAGCGTGCTTTTCGCCGTTTCGTCGGTGACGAGCAACTGCACAAAGCGTGCTCTGCTGCGGTTCCTCTCCATCGTCCACATGTCGCAGTAGTCCTCCAGCACGCCCACAAGCGTGTAGTGGAACGGCGCAGCGCCGCTCACGCTCTCGCCCGCCGTGTTTTCGTAGCTGTAAAGCAGATTCACGGGGATGCTCTGACCCAGCGTCCAGCAGTCGATCTCCTCGGCGGTAGGCGGCTGGTAATCGGGGTCGTCGCTGCGCAGCGCGGCCTCGTCCAGCGCGCTGCGGCGCAGGATGCTCAGCAGCGCCCCCTTCGTCAGGGCGATCTCGCCCTCGGCCTCGGGCAGATGGCCGTCGAGAAGCTCCATGTGCATGAGCGCCTTGCCGCTCGCGTCCATCGTGCCAAAGCCGTAGCCGCCGGTGGAGGTGAGTGCATACTGCGTCGCGATGCCCACACGCTTTGCCCACGGCTGCGCGGACAGCCACGCCTCGTCGCCGTCCTGCCCGCAGGGGATGGCAAGATACCATTCGCCGTAGATGTCGTAGCGGTAGCTTTCGTTGGTTTTGCTGATGCTTTCTGTGATGGAAAGAGCCATCAGCGCGCAGGAAAACGACAGCAGCAAAACGGAAAACACCAGGATGCTGCTGCGCTTTTTACGCAGCGTGCCCTGTAGGGCGAGGGGAAAGAGCGAACGGAACATGGCGAGACCTCCTTCTTCTGGAAGCGCCAGACGTTGCTGCCCTGGCACTTCCCTAAAATAGACAGAAAGCTCCACGTTCCGTGGAGCTCAGCCTGCCAAGGAAATCATGTCATTCCGAGCCAGTGCGCACACTGGCGTGGGAATCCGTACTCCCGGTGCCAGAATGATTTGGAAACGCAGAGAAAAGGCCGGATTGCCACACCAGTGATATCGGTCACTTGCTTCGCAATGACGCTTTTTTGACGGTCTCAGCTCCACGGAACGTGGAGCCTTCGTGCGGCCCCATGGGGGTATGAAGCTGTTTACACAAGCATTATAGCATATTAATGCGGGATATACAAGCAAAAATCAGCGGGAAAGCACATCTCAGCCTGCTGTAAGCCTTCTCAAAAAAGCGGCGCAAGCCGGTTTTTGGACGAACAAGCCCCGCCTGCCGCAATGGCAGGCGGGGCCCTGGATAGGGGAATGCGGGAGATTTTACTCGGCGGCGGGGGCGACGACGATGCAGTTGTTCTCCGTGTCGAGCGTGAGGGTCACGCCCTCGTTGGTGCAGATGACGTGGGCGAGATCGGCCTCGGTGAGCGCGTAATCCGCAGTGCCCTGCGCGACCACCATGCCCGCAGCGGGAGCGGCGGCGTAGGTGAGGCTGAGCGTGCTGGTGAGCGCACCGGTGATCTGCAGCGCGCCTGCGTTGTCGGCGACCTTGAAGAAGAAGGGCAGGTTGGTCAGATCGGCGTTGGGGCCGACGGTTACAACGGCCAGGCTGCTGGCGGAGGAGCCGTTGATGGCCACAATGGCGTTGGGCTCGTTGACGCAGACGTTGTTCTGGAAGGTGCCGCCGTTGATGGTGAGCTTGCAGGCGGCCGTCGTGTAGAACACAGCGCCCAGGCTGTTGACGGCAGTGCCGGCAACGACGTTGCCGCGGAACACACCGCCGTTGATAAAGGTCTGGGTGTTCTGGGCGTTGGCGTAGATTACTGCGCCGCCGGGGTTGCCGGTGCCGGCCGCATTGTCCTCGAAGAGACCATCGTTGATGGTGAGCTTGGTGTCGCCGAGGAGGTTGAATACGCGGTAGGCATTGTTCGAGAAGGTACCGCCGTTGATGACGATGGTAGTGCTGCCGTCCGAGCCGTCGGCCTTGACAGCACCAGTGGAGTAGATGGCGTAGTCCTTGGTGCAGCCGGTGATGACAGCGCCTTCGTTGACCACGAGTTCGCCGCCGTAGGCGTAGACCGCGTTGTCATTGAAGTTGCGCAGGATCGTGCCGGAATTGAGGATGAGACCGCCGCGAATGAGCTCATCGGTGTCGGGGTCAGTCACAGGCTCAAAGCGGATACCGGAGATGTTCTTGCCGTTGGCCTGATAGAAGCAGTTGCCGTCGATGGTGATGTTCTCAAGCGTGAGCGTGCAGCCGAGCAGCTCAATAAGATAACCGGTGGTCGTGGAGTTGCTTTCGGCCTGAATGGAGGCGTTGGGAATGCCGGCGAGCGACCAGGTGGCATCCTCTCTGAGAACGAAGCACTTGGCATTGGTGCTGCCGGTGTTGGCGACCATGGTGATGATGTTATCGCCAGTCTCGGAGGCGTTGGCGGCAAGCAGAGCCTTCGCGCGCTCAAAGGTGGCGACAGCGGTGTCCTTGGTCAGACCGTCGTTGGCATCATTGCCGGTGGGGCTGAGCCAGATCTGCGCGCCGATGGTCTGGGAGGAGCCGATGTAGATCAGGTTGCGCTCGGTGTCGAGGGTGAGGTTGAAGTGTTCATCCAGCTTGTTGCCAAAGCCAGCCTTGACGTACGCGAGGTCGCTTTCGGTGAGGGCATAGTCCTCGGTACCGGAGACGAGCTCCTCGGAGAACACGATTTCCTCCACAGCCAGATTGAGAGGCTTGGTGAGCGCCGCCGTGAGCTGGACAGGACGACGGTTGGCAGTGGACTTGTACATCCAGATATTACCGTCGAAGCTGTTGCCGCTGAGCACGAGGTTGGAGTAGGCGCGCAGGTCGATCTGGCGGTCGGTGGTGCGGGCGGTGTTGTTTGCGAAGGTGCCGCCGGTGATGGTGATGAAGTTCTCAGTGGACTTGGTGCTGGCCACGGCACCGGCGCTGGTGAGAACCGCTGCGGAAATGCCGGTGTTGCCGGTGATTTCGCCGCCCTTGATGACCACATTACCGCGGTTGTAGACGTGGAACACGCCGGAGCCGTAGGTGCTGCCCGTTTCGACAACGGAGTTGTTGTAGATCTTGCCGTCGTTGAGGGTGAAGGTGCTGTTGCCGTAGCTGGAGCTGCCGTTGATTCTGGCAACGCCGGAGGGCGTGCTGGAGGAGGTGGCGCTGGTGCCCTTGGCATAGACGGCGGTGTTGTTGTAGATCTCGCCGCCGTTCATATCGAAGCTGGAGCCGTAGCCGAGCTCGATGGCACCGGAGTAGTTGCCCTGGTTGTCGTGGATGGACGCGCCGTCGTTCATGACGATCTTGCCGCCCTGATAGCCGTAGATCACGCCGGAGGAGCTGGTGCCGATGTGGTTGCACAGCTCGGCGCCGCTGTCAAGGATGAGCGTGGAGTCCTTGACATAGAACGCCATGTAGCCCTTGTTGTTGGTCCAGCGCGTGCCGCCGCCGTCGATGACGATGTTTCTGAGCGTCAGGCTGCCGCCGGTCATCCAGACCAGATAGGCCGCGCCACTGTCAAAGCTCTCGTCACGGATGACCACAGCGCCGGGATACTCGCTCAGATCCCAGACCTCGTCCGTGTTGATATTGACCTTGTTGCAGATGCGGATCTCCTTGTAGGCGGCCTCAGCCAGAAGCTCCTTGGCCTTGGCAAAGGTCTTGACCGCGTCGGAGGAGGTCATACCGGAGTTCTCGTCGTTGCCGTTGGTGCCGTCAAGATAGACGTAGTTCATCTTGGCCTCGACCCACTTGGCGTAGAGAATGTCATCGCCGTAGAACTGCGGGTTGTCGAAGGGCTGGGTGTACTCCTCGTCGAAGTACCAGCCGTCGAAGATATAGTTGTCCTTGGTGGGGTTGGCGGGGGCGTTACTGATCCTGCCGCCGTACTCGGCCTGCGCCGTGGCGTACACATTGCCGTCGACCATGTAGGTGATGGTGTAAACGTCTCTGGCCCAGTCGCCGTAGAGGGTGAAGTCCTCGGTGACAGGAGTGTCAAAGCCGTATTCCTGCGTCTTGGCCGCGTCGGTGTACCAGGTGTCAACGTGGTAGCCGGTGCGCAGGATGGTGGGACGCTCAGCCACCTGACCCCAGGTGACAGCCTGCGGGGAGACGATCCAGGAGTTGTTGTAGTTGCTGATGGAGTAGGTAATGTAGAGCGTGCGATAGCAGGTGGTGAAGGTGACGGTGACGTCCTCGGTGAAGTCGGAGAGGATGCACACGTCGCCCGCGCGGTTGAGCTTACCGGAGGAGGCGGTGACCGTGTCGGTCTCGTAGCCATCGTCAAAGTTGCCGTAGATGGCGAACTCCACAAAGCTCTCGCTGGGGTCGACCTGGATGCTGGTGACCTTCTCGCCCTGATACTTGGCGTAGCCGTTTTCACCCACGAAGGTGATGGTGACGGTGTTGGCGGGATCGGGGGAGACGGCCTTTTCCTTCAGCGTGACGGTGATGACGCGGTTGGTGTCGGCGGTGAAGGAGCCGCTTTCGCTCACATAGCCCTCGGCGGCTGCCGTCCAGGTGTAGGAAGCGCCGGTGGTGACGGTGTAGCTGCCGTTTTCGTTGGCGGTAACAGCGCTGCCCTCGGCGTCAAGCAGAGTGATCACAGCGGTGGCGGGGGTGACATGGAAGGTGACGGTGTAGGTCTCGGGGGCGGGAGCGGGGACGATAATCGTGCCGCTGCCGGAACCGGAACCAGAGCCGGAGCCGCTGCCGCTGCCGCCATCATCGCGGGAGGGAGTCTTGTCCTCGCTGTAGTCGAGCACGCGGCTCATCAGCGTGGCGGTCTGGGCGCGGGTGGCGTTGTCCATGGGGGCGAGCAGACCGTCGGAGGTGCCGTTGATCAGCTCGGAGGCCACGGCCCAACGCAGCGCCTCAACGGCCCAGTCGGCGACCTCGCCGTTGTCGGGGAAGGAGGCGATGCTGGCGCTGTTGGTGCAGCGATAGCCCAGATACTTCATGGTGCGCAGGAGGAACACGGCCATTTCCTGACGGGTAACGGCACAGTCGGGGGAGAAGTTTGCGCCGCCGGTGCCCAGAGTGATGCCGTTTTCAGCCGCCCAGGCGACGGAGCCGGTGTAATACTGGCCGACGGGGACATCGACAAACTCGGTGCGCAGGTTGTCGTTGACCTCAGCCTTGGCAAAGCGGGCGAGGATGGTGACAAACATGGCGCGGTTGAGCGTGCCCTCGGGGTCAAAGGTGGTGGCGGAGGTGCCGTTCATCAGACCGGACTGATAGACCTTGTTGACATAGCTGCGCGCCCAGTGCGCGGCGGTCACGTCGACAAAGGGGAAGGGCTTGTTGGGCTGCTGCGTTTCACCGCTGCCGCTGCCCGAGCCACTGCCGCTGCCGGAACCAGAGCCGGAACCACTGCCGCTGCCGGAGCCGCTGCTGCCGCCGCCGGGAGGCGTGACGACCACGCCCTGCGCGGGGATGGCGAGGGTGATGATGCTGCTCTCGCCGGTCTCGGTGTTGGTGAAGGTGACATCAGCCGCCGTGTCGTATTCGCCGCGGAAGGCAGCGCTGAGCAGCAGCGTCTCGCCCTGTGCGTCCACGGTGGCCCAGGCGAAGGAGATGAGGCCCGGCCGCGTGCTGTCCAGGTCGGACAGCTGCTTTTCGCCGGAGGGCAGCTGACTGTCCGCGCTTTGCAGGGTCAGCTCAGAGGGGTAGCCAAGGGTGAAGCGGCCATTGGAAAGAGCGGCCGCGGCGGAGGTGTATACCTCCAGCACAAGCTCATTTGCCTCGCTGCCCGAGCGCACGCGCAGCTCATAGTCTGCGCTGCTGTCCTCGGCGGCAAGGGACGCGGGCACCATGCTCAAAAGCATCACCAGCGTCAAAAGCCAGGACAAAGATTTTTTCCACATAGCGGTTTCCTTTCTTTCTTGGTGGTTCACTCACTCAGACCGTCCGCGCTCAGAAGCTGCGGCAGGTCGCCGCTTTCCGACTCGAGCGCGTCGCCCAGCGGGAGCATCACGGCCTCGCTGCCCGCAGCTTCGGGCTTTGCGGTCACGTCATAGATGGACACCGGCGCGGTGGGGATGCCGCCAAGCGCGATGGGCTGGAAGGCGGAGATGGTCACATCGACAAACATGAGCTTGCTTTCCGTGGTGCCAAGGGCGCTGATGAAGAGAATGCCGTCCTTATAGTAGAGGCTCGAGCCGTAGATTGCGCTGCTGTCAAGGCCGGAGATCGAAGCGTAGCTGACGGGCTTGAAGAGGGTGTACTCGCCGCCGGAGAACGCGACGCCCAGCTGATAGAGGGTACCGTTGGAGGAGAGCAGCAGGAACATGTCGACCGTGCCATAGGTGGCGTCTTCCATCGTGCCCGCCCACGTCAGGCCAACGCCCACGCAGCTCGAGCCGCCGATGGCGGAAGAGATGCTCCAGTTGCCAAGTACGCTGCCGCTTTCCACATCGACCACCAGCAGATACGGGCCGTAGGTGGCCAGCATCACGCCGCAGGTCTGGGCCCAGGTCATGTCAGTGCAGCCGCCGACCATGCGCTCGCCGAGCGCGGTGAGCGTGTAGCCGTTGGCCTCGTCGACGCTGTAGAGCGTGGAGTAGAGCGTATTGCCGTCTAATTCGCGGCTGGCGGCGTAGAGCTTGCCCTCATTGCCTCTGGCCGCGCAGAGAAGGTCGGTGGTCACGGGGGACTGCATGGTGGTGGTGTAGCTGGAGAGGTTGTCCGTGTCCAGCGTGCCGAAGAGGAAGCCGCCCTCCACAGGGAACGCCGCGCTGAGCAGGGCGTTGGCCTCGGGCTGCTCCACCGTGCCGCCGAAGTTGACCTCGTAAGCCTTGGAGTTACCGGCATAGTCGATGGCCATGATGACGAAGTTGTTGGTGTAGATATCGCTCAGGTCGAAGTGCACGGTGGCCTCGGCGCCAAGCTCGGTCTGGTTGACGGCGCTGCGGGAGAGAACGGTGGTGCCGTCGAGGGAGATGAGCAGCACGGCGGCGGTGTAGCGGTTGTCCACCACGGAGATGTCAAGGCTTCTCGCGCCGCTGACGGCCTCAAGGCGATAGTCGGCCGCGGTGACGTTGGGGGCGGTGTTGTCCACGGTCATGGTGGTGGTCCAGTAGGCACCCTCGCCCAGCTCTCCGGTCACGGTGCCGTTGATGCGATCCCAGTAATACTCGGGCACTGCGCAGCAGGTGACGATGAGTTTGGTACCCTCGGGCAGCCTTTCGTTGCGGCCGAGCTCCTCGTTGTAGTGGTTGACAGGCCAGCTGAGGGTGTGGCCGGTGGCGGTGCTGGACCAGGCGGCGCTGCTGCTGCTGTAGTACGCGCCGGTGGAGGCGTTGAACTGCGAGGAGAAGTAGACCTCGCCGGTCTCCGCGTCGGTGACGGTGTAGGCCACACTGTCGGCGTTGCGGATCAGGCTGGCGTAGCCCTTGTAGAGGGTGCTCCTGTTGGAGATGGCGTTGCGGTCGGCGATGTACTCGTTGTCGGTAGCGAAGTTGTTGGCGGAGAAGTACACCTCGCTGCTCGAGCCGGCGTAGCGCACGGAGTAGAAGTTCTCGTAGCCGGTGTTGTTAATGTAGCTGGTCTTATCTGCGCTGTTGAAGTCCTCCAGCAAGGTGATGCTGCTGAACATGCTCGGGTCGCTCCAGTTGCCATAGAAGCCCAGCATGGGGATGGACATCTGCTTGTCGTCACCCATGGCGGAGTCGACATAGAGGTAGCCTTCGATGTAGCAGCCGTTTTCAAAGTGCTGCTCGAGGTAGGCGATGTCCGCGTCGGAGAGAAGGATCGTTACATCCACGTCGATGCTGCCGTTAGCGGGGACGAGGTAGCCCTCGGCGTTGGCATTGATCACGCTGCTCTCACCATTGGCGGCGGCAAGCAGCACCTGCGCGTCGGCAGAGGTAATTGCGCCGTCGCGGTTAAAGTCGTAGACGATGCTCTGCTCCTCGCTCAGCTCTGCGGTGCCGTTGGCGGCGGAGAGCAGAAGCTGCGCGTCCTGCCAGTTGACCAGATCGTCGCCGTTGAGATCGTAGACGAAGGCGCTTTCCGCCTGCGTGTCGAAGAGCACGCCGGGGTTGAGCTCATAGGTAGACTGGGAGGTGTATTCCTCACCGCCGATGACCTCTACGGCCATGGTGGTGACGATGCTGTCAAGCGTGTAGTGCAGGGGCTGAGAGGTGAGGTTGTGGATGGAGAAGCTGCCGCTGAAGACGCCCGCGCGCGTCGGGTCGTCGCCGAACTCAAGCTTCACCTTGCCGTCGTTGACCACCTCGCCGTCCGCGTTTTTCACCTCACCGACCATCAGGTAGGCGGGAGAGGTGACGGCCTCATACACCTGCGAAAGGCCGGCGCCCTGCAGTCTCGGGGAGTAGGGCAGACCCACGGCATTGTCGGTGAGGGGCTTTGCGGTGCTCATGAGAAGGGAGATGGCCAGCGTGCGCACGTTGAGCCCGGTCTTCTCGTCGAGCTTGTTCTCCTTGATGTACTGCGCCACCACGGCGACTGCACCGGTCATGGAGGGGGCGGACATCGATGTGCCGCTCATCAGGCCGTAGATGTTGCCGTCGAGCGTGGAGTAGATGTTGCCGCCGGGCGCGGTGATCTCAGGCTTGAGCGCGAGATTTTCCGTAGTGCCCCAGGAGCTGAAGGAGCTGGGCATGTAGCCCTCCTCCTCGTTTATCACGGTGCGGCTCTGCCCGACCACGTTGAGCTTGCCGCCGTAAACGCCGTTTGCATCCTGCGTGGAGGCCGCGAGGATGGCCGCCGCCTGCGCCTTGCTGATCATCACGCAGGGGTTGGTGTACTCGTAGCCGGTGAGGTTCATGTTGATGCTGCCGTCGGCATTGTTATAGATCACGGTGGCCGCAGCGCCGGCCTTGACGGCGGCGTTGCCCTTTTCAAAGAAGGAACTGCTGCCGCGCGAGATGAGCACAACCTTGCCTGTGAGGTCAAGACCCTCGAAGTCGCTGTCCAGACCATAGATGCCCGTGCCCGTGGTGGGGTCGCCCAGGAACACGTAGTCGTACTCCGTGCCGGACTTGTCAGCGGAGGTGTCGAGCATGTCGAAGGTGCGGACGTTGTAGTTGGAGCCCGTGTCGTTGGGGATGACTCTCACGCCGTTAAAGCTGCCCATGATGCCGGTCAGGCCAATGTTGGTGACCGAGGCGATGGTGAAGGAGTTGGTGTAGGAGCCGGGGCTGCCGCCGGTGTGCGTGCGCACGTCGCCGGTCTTGAGCAGACCCACGCCGGTCAGCTCGCTGTCCGCCCACGCGCCGTTGTTGCCGGCGGACATGGTGACCACGGTGTCCGTGTCGGTGAGCGAGTCAAGCAGCACGCCGTAGGTGGTGGAGTAGCTGCGTCCGGCGGAGGAGGAGCCGAGGGAGAGGTTGACGCTGTCGCAGCCGAGGAGGATGGCATCCTCGATGGCGGCCATGTAGCTGCTCTCATAGGCACCGTAACCGTTGCTGAACACCTTCATGGTGAGGATCTGCGCGTCGGGGGCGATACCAGTCACGCCGTTTTCCTGCGTGGTGTAATAGGTGTCGCCGTCGGCATCCTGCGCGGCCACATAGGCGTTGGCAGCGGCGATGCCGGAAACGTGGCAGCCATGGTCGCCGGAGGTGGCGTCGCAGTTGTAGTCGGTGTAGCCGAACATGTAGTCATAGCCGAAGGGGATCTTCGCGCTGGTGTAGAGCTCCTTCGCGGTGGCAAGAAGCTGCTCCGGCGTCGCATCGGCGAGCTTGAGATAGGTGTCGCCGGCAACGTGCAGCTGGGGCAGGATCTGCGCCACGTCCTCAGCCGTCAGCAGGTCGTAGTCGGCGATCTGCTTGCCGAACTGCGCCGCGCTGCGGGAAAGGCCGTAGAAGAAAGCGTCCTCGTTGAACGAGTCGTGGTCGCGGTCAATGCCCGTGTCGACGATGGCGATACGGCTGCCCGCGCCGGTGTAGCCCTCGGCCCAGGCGCTGTAGGAGCCCACCATCTCGCCGGAGGTGGCGGTGTTGATGTCGTCCACGGGGGGATCAAGCTCATAAAGCGGATCAAGACAGACCTCTTCCACGCCGGGGATGGCGCGGATGGCGTCCAGATCGCTGTAGCGCACGTTCACTGCAAGTGCGTTCACCGTGATGGTGAACTGATCCGTCACGTCAAGCTCGCTGCCCAGAGCCTTTTCAATGCTGGCGATGGTGACACCCTGACCGCCCAGCAGTGATTCGCGGCAGGCCATAGCCTGTGCGTTTTCTGCGATGCGCAGAGTGGAGAAACCAGCGTCCTTTACGGACTCGTCAGAGAGCACAACGATCGCACGCACGACCTCGTTGCCGTCCGGTTCGACCTCCTGTGCCATCTCTGCGTCGCTCATCAGCACGTCGGCGGAAACCCTGTCGGCGTCTACCTGCCAGTAGTCCACCGAGCCGGTGACAGCCTTAGCGCCTGTTGCCGGCACGGTGGTGAGCACCATGCACAGCACAAGGATAAGCGTCAGCAATTTTTTTGCCCGACTTTTTACCATTGTCAATACCTCTTTCTGATAGAATGGACACCATGCCCGCCGGGAGGCGGCTTCGCTCTTCCGTTGGAAGAGCGAAGATACCATGGTATCTTCGCTGCGTCCGTTCTGCGCTGCTTTGCCGCGCGCAGTCGCCTTTGGGCAGCAGGGCGGCGCGAGCGGAACAGGGCAGATACTTTAACGCATTATGGGGCTAATTTTACTCCACGATGCCTCTGTTTGTCAAGAAAATATTAGTGATTTTGCGGTTTTATTTTCATCCCCGCCCCAGCCCGCAACCTCTGTGCATGATTTGGTGCAGAGAGCCGAATCCCTTCTGCATTCGACTATTAAAGTGAACATTTGCGGAAAATAGAAACTTATAATAAAAAATTAATTCGATTTTTCATTATAAGTGTTAATTTATTTTCCTTATATATTTGTTTTACAAAGGAGAGCAAAAAGAAAAAGATAAATAAATATACACACTATAAGGCGCACTATTCATTGCGCCGGAGCGCGGGACACTTATTCACAGCCGCGTGCAAAACAAAAAAACCGGCCAGAGGCCGGTTTTTTTGACGGTGTTTTGCGCCTTACTGGTGGTTTTTCAGCCACTCTGTTGCGCAGTGCGCGTAACATGCCGCGCCGATGGGGCACACGTCCTCGTTGAACTGCACCTTGGGGTTGTGCGCCGGGGCCGCACCGCGCTCGTCGAGGAAGCCTGCGGACAGGTACATGAACACGGAGGGGATGCGCTCGGCGATGGAGGCGAAGTCCTCGGAGGCGCTGGCGGAAATGCCGGGGTAGGGCATGGCGCCGGGGATGCCCATTGCGCCCATATAGTCGGCGATCTCCTCGGTCAGCTTGCCGTCGCAGATCAGCGGGGGCACCTCGGAGAGCATTTCGATTTCAGCCGTGCCGCCGTAGACCTCGGCGGTTTTGACGGCGACCTCCTTCATGCGGCGCACCAGCAGCGCGCGGCTTTCCGGGTCGTTGCAACGGATGGTGCCCTGCAGCTCGGCGGTGCCGGGGATGATATTGTTGGCGGAGCCGGCGGCGAACTTGCCCACGGTGAGCACGTTGGCCTTTTCGGGGTTGGCCTCGCGGGCGATGAGCGCCTCGAGCGCAAGATACACATGCACGGCAATGTTGATGGGGTCGACCGACCAGTGCGGATACGCGCCGTGCGCGCCCCGGCCGTGGATGGTGATCTTAAAGCCGTCCACGGAGAACATCATCGTGCCGGTGGCGTTGTACATATAAATCCCCACGGGCATCTTGCCGGAGGTGACGTGGTAGGCCAGCGCGACGTCAGGCACGGGCGTGGAGAGTACGCCGTTTTCGATCATGTTTTTCGCGCCCTCGAAGGTCTCCTCTGCGGGCTGGAACATCAGCTTCACCGTGCCGTGCAGCGCGCTCTCATTCTCCTTGAGCATCTTGGCGGCGGTGAGCAGCATGGCGGCGTGGAAGTCGTGGCCGCAGCAGTGCGCCTCAGTGCCGGTGGGGCAGGCGAAGGGCAGACCGCTCTCCTCCGGCATGGGCAGCGCGTCCATGTCGGCGCGCAGCAGCAGGCATTTGCCGCCGGAGCCGATGGTGGCCGTCACACCCTCGCCGCACGCGTGCGCCTCGATGCCGCACGCCGCGAGCGCGTTCATCACATAGGCTTTTGCCTTGGGCATGTGCAGTCCCACCTCGGCGTTGGTGTGCAGATAGCGGCGGTGGGCAATGGTCTCGTCGTTGAGAGCAAGCGCTCTTTCGTAGTAGTTCATAAGCAGCGTCCTTTCTGGCTTTCCGTCCGGGGATTTATGGTATATTTATGGAATGATACCGTCAGTATATCAGGAAATCCGATGGCCGTCAACAGAACTTCAAAAAATGTTCCAAAAAACTTCAGCCCAGCTCGAGTTCGTACACCTGGATGGGACGTCCGCGGGAGTGACTGGTCTGGGTGTATACGGGCTTTGCCGCGCCGCCCCGGCAGAGGCCGAGCATGATGCGGTTGGCGTTGCGCACGGTGGTGTCGAGACGCTGTGCCAGCTCCTGCGTGGTCAGCTTGTCCGAGCCCGTGCTGCGCACGATGGAGATGAGCTTCTGGATGGTCATGGCCGAAAGGCCGCAGCGTTTGGCTACCGCGCTCACGTCGGGCAGTGATTGCAGGGAGATGACCATCCGCTTTTCCGAGCTCAGCGGCCCGATGAGCGTGCCGTTGCTGTCCACCACGAACGACTGTCCCACGAGCTTGGCCTCCTTGGAGGCGATCTGCACGTTGTTCATGGCATGGGGGACGGTCGTTCCCACGCCGTAGCCCACTGCGACGGGGAAGTCCAGCCGCTCGTGCAGCAGCGCCGAGAGCTGACAGCTGCGAAACTCGCCGGTCAGCGCGCGCAGCTGCTTCATCGACGTGATGAGCATGCAGCAGCTTTCTGTCTCCTGCAAAACGCAGTCGAGCATGTTCTCCCGCACAAACTGCTGCAGCGCCCCGTGCAGCCGGTGCAGCTGCTGCGCTCCGTCGGGCGAGGAGCGGCGCGGAAACACCTGAATGATGGCGGGGTGGTTTTCGTGCAGACGGTTGAGCTCAAGGCGTACCAGCGCGTCGTGGATCAGGCGCCTGAGGTGCCCGTCCGACACGAAGGGGCAGCGGAAGGGTACGCCGTGTTCTTCAAGCGCGGGCACAAGACTTCCGTACAGGCACAGCACGCGGTCGATGCGCCCCTGTTCCCAGAGCGTGAGGATGCGGCGGAGGATGTCCTCCTCGATGTCGTGGGCGTTGGCACCGCCAACCTGATCGATCAGGCGCGTGTTTTCGCGCAGCACAGGCTGCAGCTCGTCAAGCTGCAAAAAATCCGCCACCGACCACCCCTGCCCCAGCGGGAGCAGAAAGTCCAGCGCAATGCGGTGAAAATCAAGGTTCTGCGTCTCCACGGCCAGACGCAGAATGTCGCGGTGCAGCGCGTCGGAGTCTACCTGATAGGCTGTAAGGGGCTTCTGGTCGTTGGGGCGGGTGAGCTCGATCACATGTTTTGCGCTGCTGCCGCTGAAAAATACGGCGTCATAGTTGGAGGCGAAGCGCTCGTACACCTGCGCGATCTGCGCAAACGTGTCGTAGGCGACCACGGCCGTTTCGCACGGCGGGTTGATGCGGCGCAGCGCGTCGAGCGTGGGCTGGAGAGAATACTGATTGGAAATAAACAAAAGCTTGTCCGGCATGGAATCACCTCCGCCGCATTATAGCTGATTATATTCCAAAACTCAATAGACTATTCCGAAAACTGGCGGAACGCTCAGAAATCAGGGTCGAAATTTGTGCTAAATAACGAAATCTGATGATGCTTATTAAAAAACGTGTTCAATGCGTTGACAAATGGCGAAAATTCATATATGATGCTGACACGACGTGTTCTAAAAATATACCATAAATACGGGCACGCGGGGAATGACCGATTGGAAAAGGAAGGGTATTCCCGAAAAACTTGACAGGCAGAAAGGAATATGAACCATGGCAACCATCAAAGACATCATCAACAGCCCGCTGCTGCTGGCTTTGGTCATCGGCGGCCTGGCCTACATCACCCTGTTTGCGGTGGTGTATCTTCTCAAGGCAAAAAAGCGCGCGCTCGAGCTGGGCATTACGCAGCAGGAGATCTCCGACGTGATCAAATCCTCGCTGGTGTTCTCCGTCGTGCCGTCGCTGTCCATTGTCATCGGTCTTGTGGCGCTGGCGGCGTCGCTGGGCACCGTGTGGGCCTGGTGGCGGCTTTCGGTGATCGGCTCGCTGTCGTATGAAAGCCAGATCGCAAGCTCCCTTGCTGCTGCGCTGCAATACTCCTCCACCACCGATATGATCGCCAACGCCTCCGGGCGCGAGTTCGGCGTGATCATGATTCTGATGAGCGTGGGCATGCTCTCGGGCTTTTTGATCCTCATCCCCATGGGCAAAAAGCTGATGACCTCCGTGGACAATGCCAAGCAGGGCAACGGCTGGAGCCAGGTGCTCTCGGGCTGCTTCATGCTCACGCTGCTGGCCGTGTATGTGCCCATTCTGCTCATCTCCGACACGATCCAGGCGCTGGTGATGATCACCGGCCTGATCGTCGCCATCGGCATGGGCGTGGTGGCCAAAAAGCCTGGCTGGGGCTGGGTGAACAACTTCATCATGGCCGGCTCGATGATCGTTGGTATGGTGTCCTCGCTGCTGTGGACCGCCATTTTCTAAAAGAAGGAGGATATTACAATGAGTAAGCAGAATCATCCCGCAACGCTCGATCCCTTCCAGTCCTGGTGCCACCGCTGGGGGCGCGTGGGCACGGTGGTCGCGCTGGTGTATATGGTCGCCCTGCCGTTCGTCGTTCTCGCCGTGTATGACAGCATCCCCTCGCTCGGCGAGGTGTTCAACGTGGCCACCTTCGGCATCCTCGCCATCTACGTTCCCGTGGGCTTCTCTGAGGCGCTTTCCTACACGCCGCTGATGGGCACGTCCTCCTATCTGGGCTTCATTACCGGCAACATCATGAACCTCAAGCTCCCCTGCGCCGTCAACGCGCTCAAGCTCACCGGCAAGCAGTCCAACACGCCTGAAGGTGACGTGGTAGCCTCCATCGCCGTGGCGGCCAGCTCCATCATGACGGTGGGCATCCTCACCATCGCAGCGCTTCTCATCTCCTTCATCAGCCCCGTGTTCGAGCTGCCCGCCGTGCAGACGATGTCCAGCTATCTGCTGCCGGCGCTGTTCGGCTCGATGACGCTGGGCCTGTTCGCCTCCACCAGTGCCGGCACCAAGGTTGTCAAGGGCGGCATGAAGGGCGTCATCCCCGTCATCGTCCTTGTCTCCGTCATCACCCTTGTCGCGCGTCTGATGGGGCAGGGCTCCATCATGCTGGGTATGGTCGGCTTTGTTATCCTCATCATGCTACCCATTGCCATCATCACCTCCCGCATCCTCTGGAAGAAGGGCAAGATCGTCGTCGTCGACAAGGAGCAGAACTGATCGCACACGAGGGTGCCTTACCTATTATAAATAGAAAACGTCCCGACTGTACAGGTCGGGACGTTTTTTGATGCGTGAGATTCAGTACGAGCAGTCGCCGATCATGATGCTGATGATCTCGCGGTCGGTTTCCGCCATGCCCAGGCGCGCCACGCGGCCAACGTTGCGGATGGTGTTCTCCACGCCCTTGGTGACGATGCCGTCGCCGCCGTAGAACTGCGTACCCTGACGCTGCATCTGCCAGCCCAGAAGCCCCGCCTCCACCGCCGAGGCGATTTTCGCCGCGCAGCTGGCCTTCGCGCCGTCGCAGATCATGCCGGAGTTGATGGCCACGGCGTTGACGATGGTGTGCGAGATCTCATACACACGTCCGCCGTGCAGGTAGCAGATGCCCGCGCCCGCGCCGCAGCCGGCGCTGGTGGCCCCGCAGTAGGCGGAGAGGCGGCCAATGCCGGTTTTCAGATGGATGGTGACAAGGTTGGATACCACCAGCGCGCGCAGCAGCTGCTCGTGCGAAGCGCCCAACTCGCGCGCGTAGATGATCACGGGCAGCGAGGCCGTCATGCCCTGATTGCCGCTGCCGGAGTTGATGACCACTGGTAGCTCGCAGCCGCTCATGCGCGCGTCCGACCCGGCAGCCGCAGCCGCCTTGGCGCGGTTGTGCACGCTGTCGCCGTAGGCGGCAAGCAGCACGCGCCCCACGCTTGCTCCCCAGCTGCCGCGCAGCCCTTCCTCCGAGATGGCCGTGTTGAAGGCGATCTGCCGCTCAAGCACTGCGCGCACGTCCTCCACGTCCACCTCGTCGGCGAAGGCGATGATGTTCTCCACGCTCAATAGCGTGCGGTCGGTCTGCTCGGCACGCGCCTGCTCGTGATATTCGCGCGCAAAAAGCGCCGCGCCGTCACGTTCGAGAAGGATGACGTTGGTGTGGTTCCCCGCCAGACGGGCGCGCGCCGTGTGTCCGTCGCCCTCCACGCAGATGTCGATATCAAAGACGTAGCCGCTGTCCGCCTGGCTGACGCGGATGGGCGCAGCGGCAAGGTAGTCGCGCATCTTCTGCACGGCCTCCTCCGGCACCTCGGCGATGACCTCCAGCTCACGTTCGGCGTTGCCCGCGACGATGCCCGCCGCCACCGCAGACTCGATGCCGCGCTGTCCACCGGTGTGCGGCACGACCACGCTTTTCACATTTTTGATGATGTTGGCGCTCACGCGCACGTCCACCGCCGTGGGCAGCGTGCCCAGCGTCCGGCGCGCAAGGGCGGCGGCGTAGGCCACGGCAATGGGCTCGGTGCAGCCCATCGCGGGCAGCAGCTCTTCCTCTAAAATGCTGACATAGGCAGAATAAAGCGTTTTCTCCATGGGGCATCCTCCTTATTGGTCGGTTCCTTCGTGATGATAGATGCGTCGGCCCTCCATGGCGTAAAGACGCTCGGAAAACGCGCCGACAGGCGTTTCCTCCAGCGCGGTGCGGCAGATCTCCATGCGGCTGTCGATGCGGTCGATGAACGAAAGCAGCTCAGCCTCGGCGCAGGCGGGGCGCACGGCCGCGCCGTACTCCGGCTCACCGTGGTGCGAGACGAGCATGTGGCCGAGCAGGACAGTTTTCTCCTCGGGCAGCCCCAGCTCCTGCGCCGCCTGCATCACCTCTTGCGCGCCCAGCACCAGATGCCCCAGAAGCTGGCCGCTGAGGGAGTATTCCGTCACCAGCCCCAGCGGCGAGAGGGTGAACTCGCGCTCCTTGCCGATGTCGTGGAGCAGCGTGCCGGAGAGCAGCAGGCTGCGGTCCACCGTGTCCGCATACAGCGCGGCGAGAAAATCGGCCAGGCGCAGCATGCTGCACGTGTGCATCAAAAGCCCGCCGCGGAAGGCGTGGTGCATGCTCTTGCCGGCGGGGATGGTCATCAGGCGCTCGGCGTGCCGGTCGAGCAGCAGCAAGCTCACCGCGCGGTAATCCTCGTCGGAAATCGACTCCACCAGCGCTCGCAGCTGCGCCATCGCCTCCTGCGCGTCGATGGGGGCGCAGGGCACCAGCGCCTCGGGGTCGTACTCGTCGCCGTCGGCGGCCAGACGCAGCCGTCCCACGTTCACCTGCGGCGCACCGCGATACTCCGTCACCACGCCGCGTACCTTTACCACGCCGCCCTCATCTGCGTGCCCGATGGGGCCGGAGTAGTCCCACACCTTGGCATCGATCTCGCCGGTCTTGTCGGCGAGCTTCATCGTCAAAAAGGGTTTGCCTGCGGTGGTGTTGCGCACCTCAGCGGCGCGCAGCAGGTAAAAGCCTTCAAATTCGTCCCCCGGCGCAAGCTGCGCTATGTTCTTGTCTCGTTCCATCGCGGCCCCTCCTCCTTTTTTTTCATCATACCACAATCCACACGTTTTTTCCACCCCAAAGTTGTGGCTCTGCGCACTTTGTTGAAACCGCGTCATCTCGTTGGCAATGACATAGGGCTGTGACAATATCATTGCGTAAGCGATCGATATCTTGGTCGGAAAGGAATGGTGCCGCAATGAAGCGGCTTCTCTGCGTGATGCTTTGCGCGTCCATGCTTCTCTCTTTGTTGAACGGGTGTGCGGTTGCACCGGAGCAACCGTACACCCGATGTCCCGCCCGCTCAGCAGCAGGACACACAGCCCGCCGAGCCTTCTCAAACCGGGGAAAGCGTATCAACGCCCGAGCAGGTTCCTGACCCGGATATACAGTCGGAGTTGGAACCGGAGGTCAAGCCGGAGCCTGAGTCCAAAACGCCCGTAAGCGTAAGCGAAGGGGAAGAATGGCTGATGCAGCACTGGTGCATGGACCGCAACCTCTGCGTGCAGGAAGCTACCGCAAGAGGCTACAAATGGATTACAGGTTGGATGCACTCCGAAGAATCCGGCAGGCCGGTCGTGGACGGCAAGTGCTGGAGCCTTTTTGAAGCGTGCGAAAAGATGGAGCCATTCTCCGTTGCGCTCAATGGCAGGGATTTTGCGAACGAAGCCGACCGACAGGCCATTGCCGACCAATTTGCGCAGGTGTTGTTGGAAACCTTGCTGGGCGACGTGGAGGCGTGGAGCTTTCAGCTGATCGATTATCAAGATGTTCACGCTACGATCGAGTTCCGTGAGAAAGACGTGGAAAGCTTCATCGACTGGGACATGTGGGTCTGCTCGGTGCATGCCGATATGAGCTGGAACGGCATTATCGAACCCCTTGGATCATTTTCAGATACTTTTGTGGCGTCTCGGAGTTTATCTACAGCTTTGAGGTGACCGTCGAGAGCGACACATGCGTGTTCCGCCCAAACTGGCATGAGATCTGCCCGTGACATAGGCAGCAATATTGACCATAATTAGGAAAGTCTCCTTTAGGCCGCCTGACACAAGAAAACACCCGCCGTAAAAGGCAAATTTTGCGCGGATGACTTTGCTGCGGCGGCTTGACATACGACAAGTATGCCTGCGCCGCCGCGTCGCGTCACCGCACAAAATTTGCACTTTTCCGGTGCGAAGCAGTTTTGCCAAAGGATGTTCGAGATGAGATCGGATGAAAAAGCATCGCATGCTGACGCATTCGATGCTTTTTTCGGTCGTATTTCAGCCGGACAGGCACAGTCGAAACCGTGTGTTTTCTTATGTCAGGCGGCCTTTTGGGGGCTTCCTTTTTGCGTCAAAGCGTGGTATGATACGCGGTAAGCAAATGATACCGCACTGTGGAAGCACCCTGTTATTCCGAGAGGGGATTTTGCGGATTGCCACACCGGCGTGCGCGCCGGTTCGCAATGACACTTTTTGACACAGCGGTAATTAATATTCTCCAGGAGGGTTTCGGATGGTCAATATTTTCGATATGATCGGGCCGATTATGGTCGGTCCCTCCAGCTCGCACACGGCGGGCGCGGCGCGCATCGGCAGCATGGGGCGCACGCTGCTCGGTGAAGCGGTGGCACACGCCGACATCGGGCTGCACGGCTCGTTTGCCGAGACTGGCTTTGGCCACGGCACCGACCGCGCGCTGCTATCCGGGCTTCTGGGCATGAAGCCCGACGACCTGCGCATCCCCAACGCCTATGAAGAGGCCAGGCGCGCAGGGCTGACATACCGCTTTCGCACCATCGAGCTGCGCGACGCGCACCCCAACACGGCGCTTTTGGAGCTGACGGGCGTGAACGGCGCACATCTGGTGCTGCAGGCCTCGTCCATCGGCGGCGGAGCCATTGAGGTCAACGGCATCGACGGCATCGACGTCAGCTTCACCGGCAACTATAACACGCTCATCGTGCGCAATCAGGACGAGCACGGAAGCGTGGCGGCGATCACGTCCATTCTCAACCAGCTGCGCATCAATGTGGCCAACATGAGCGTCAACCGCCACCGCCGGGGCGGCGACGCGCTGATGGTGATCGAAACGGACGAGCACATCAAGCCCCACCAGGTTGCATTTCTGCGCGAGCTGCCGGGCATACTTTCCATGACCTATTACGATAAGGAGGACGACGAGGATGGCGCTGGATTCGATGAGGCAGATCTTTGAGCGCTCCGAGCGCGACGGCATCCCCTTCTGGGAGATCGTGCTCGAGTACGACATGGAGGAGCGGCAGGTGAGCCGTCAGGCATCTATGGCAAAAATGCTCACCGCCTGGCAGGCCATCTGCGACGCCGCCGACGCCTACACCGGCACGCGCCGCAGCGTCAGCGGCCTTGTCGGCGGCGATGGGCTGCGCATGAAGCTTTATAACCGGCGCGGCAATGCCATCGGCGGCGACTATATCGGCGAGGTGATCACTGAGGCGCTGAGCATGGCCGAGTCGAACGCGTGCATGCGGCGTATCGTGGCTGTGCCCACGGCAGGTTCGTGCGGCGTGCTGCCGGCGGTGCTGCTGCCGCTGCAGCGGCGCGAGGGCCTGACGCAGCACCAGGTGCTCGAGGCGCTCTACGTTGCCGCGGGCATCGGCGCGGTGATCGCGCGCAAGGCGGGTGTCTCCGGTGCGGCGGGCGGCTGTCAGGCGGAGATCGGTTCGGCAAGCGCGATGGCCGCGGGCGCGCTGTTGGCACTGCGCGGCGGGTCGAACGAGCAGATCGGCCACGCCGTGGCGATGGCGCTGAAAAACCTGATGGGTCTTGTGTGCGACCCGGTGGCGGGGCTTGTGGAGGTACCATGCGTCAAGCGCAATGTCATCGGCGCGGTGAATGCCATCACGGCGGCGGATATGGCGCTGGCGGGCATCGAAAGCCGCATCCCGGTCGACGAGGTGATCGACGCGATGGGCGAGGTAGGCCGCCGCATGCCCGTGGAATTCCGCGAGACCGCCCTCGGCGGCCTACCT
>CAYPLM010000002.1:0-31162 GCA_964411575.1 uncultured Oscillibacter sp.
TGCGGCGCACATCGCGCCGAAATAGTACCAGGGGTTCAGATACCCCGGGCGGGAGATGGCGATGGCGAAAAGCTCGTCGGTAAGGTCGAAGCCGATGATCATGCGCCAGTAGAGCGGCGTATCGGGCGGGAGGCGCTGGCTGAGCGCGCAGCTCATAAGCATGTAGCGCGCGTTGACGACCAGCATCATCAGCGCGGCGACGATCAGGCCTGCGTCGCTTGCGATGACGGTGATGCCGCCGTATTCACCGGCGGAGGCATTGTTGAGCAGACTTAAAAAGAAGCTCTGCACCGCGCTGAGCCCTGCTGCGCGGCAGGAAATACCGAGGCCGAAGCTTACGGCGAAGTATCCAAGCCCGATAGGCAGACCGTCGCGCAGGCCGCGGAGATAATTGGAATGAGACATGGCGGATCGTTTCCTTTGCTTTGTGGTTCGCGGCGCATTTTGCCGTTGAATTCTTATTATATGTCGCCTCTTGACAGAAGTAAAGGGGGCGTTTATCATAAAATTCAGTCGAAACGAAAGAAAAAATGATACGTTTGCGCAAAGCGGGACGCAATGGGAGGAAAAACGGATGGAGCTGGTCGTCAAGCGCTTTAAAGAGCTGAGCGCGCAGGAGCTGTATGAGATCTATCGGCTGCGTGTCTCGGTTTTTGTCGTGGAGCAGAAGTGTCCCTATCAGGAGGTGGACGATGCCGATCAGAGTGCCTATCATGTCTGGCTCAAAGATGAGGACGGGATCAAAGCCTATCTTCGCGTGCTGGATCCGGGCGTCGTATTTCCGCAGGCGGCCATCGGCCGCGTGATCGCTGTCAAGCGCCGCTGCGGGCTGGGGACGAGGATCGTTTCCGAAGGGCTGCGCGTTGCGCGCAAAAAGCTGGGGGCGAAAGAAGTGTGCATTGAAGCGCAGACCTATGCGCGCAAACTGTACGAAGCGTTGGGCTTTGTGCAGACTTCGGAGGAGTTTTTGGAGGATGGCATCCCACATATTCAGATGCTCTGGCGCGAAAATTGCGAAAAAGACTAAAAAATTCAAATTTGGGCTTGCAATTTAGAAAAAAGCATGGTATCATCCTATTTGGCTTTTTGAAAAAGTACATTTGGATCGGAAAGAGGTGAACACGAGCAATGAAGGAAGGAATCCATCCCAATTATCAGCAGACTACTATTACTTGCGCCTGCGGTAATGTGATTGAGACAGGTTCCACCAAGGCGAACATCAAGGTGGAAGTGTGCTCTAAGTGTCACCCCTTCTTCACGGGCAAGCAGAAGCTGGTTGATACCGGCGGACGCGTGGCCAAGTTCAACAAGAAGTTCGGTCTGGGCTAAGCGCCGGAACAGACAGCTTTCCGTTGAGCGTAAAAAAACAAGATCGTTTCTCCGAGACCCCAGAGATGGGGTCTCGGTTTTTTTATGGGCTGTCCTGCAAAAGCGGGGCAGCCCACGCTGAGACTGTCAAAACCGTCATTGCGAACCAGTGACCGATGTCACTGGTGTGGCAATCCGTCCTGTTTCCTGCATTTTCGAATCTTTCTGGAATGGGGAATACGGATTTCCGCGTCAACGTGCGAAATGCCGAGGCTTTTTTGACATACTGGATGGGATGCTGCAACCTGCGTTGCAGCAGCCCATGGAGACTGTCAAAAAACCGGCTGACGCCGCTTTTTTGAGAAGGCTTGCAGCCCGCTGCAGCGCACTCGCGCTATGCGCGAGCACGTTTGCGGACTGAGAAGAGTTTTTTCCGACGTACATGCCGCCGGAAAAAACGACTAAAATCATTTCGCGTCTGCGGACGCGAAACTCTGCGAGGCTTTTTTGACATACTGGATGGGATGCTGCAACCTGCGTTGCAGCATCCCATGTTGTGAAAGCCGAAAAAGTTGTTTACAATTTCTCGAAAATCGCCTATACTGAAGAAAACACAAAGGAGGCCACGGCCATGCTGAAAGAAAAAGACATCAAGACCCTCACGCCCGAGATCTTCACCATTTTCCACGAGGGCACGCCCCTTCTCACTGCGGGCAACCGCACGGGGCACAACGCCATGACCATCGGCTGGGCGCAGCTTGGCACGCTGTGGAGCCGCCCGGTGTGCACCGTTTACGTCCGCCCCCAGCGCCACACCTTCGGCTTTATCAACAATGCGGACTACTTCACCGTCTCCTGCTTCTCCGGCGAATATCACAAGCAGCTGATGTACTGCGGCACCAAAAGCGGACGCGACACCGACAAGCTGGCCGATTGCGGCTTCACCGTAGACTACGCCGACGGCGACGCGCCCTACATCGAGCAGGCCGAGCTGGTGCTTATCTGCCGCAAGCTCTACGAGCAGGATCTCAAGCAGGAGCACTTCGTCGACGCGGAGACCGACGCGCGCTGCTATCCCCAGCACGACTATCACCGCATGTATATCGGCGAGGTCGTCAGGGTGCTCGAGAAGGCGTAACGTCAGACAAAATCCACTCCACTGAGAACAGCTGGTCGCTCACTTCCTCGGCATCCGCGCCGACAAAGTGCAGCGTCGTGCCGTCCTCGAGCGCCACGTCCACCGACGCGGCCGCGCTGCCGTCGGCGGGCATGGTGAAGCTCACATCCTCCTGCACATACAGGCAGCAGCCGTTCGTGTTCGCCACGGCGCGCACGCCCAGTGGAACCACGATCTCCTGCCCGTCGCTGATGGCATAGCGCAGCTCGGCGCTTGCGGCGGGGCTTTCCAGAGCGCCCAGATTCAAAGAGGGATAGCCAATATTTTCCGTGCGGCGCAGCTCCACCTGTGCCTCGCCGTTTCCGCTCTGACGCGCGAAGCTGCCCGCGTGATAAAGGCTCAGCTCCGGCAGCGCCGCGCTGCGAAGATAGCTGACGGACGCGGTCTGCGTCTGCGTCTCGCCCCCGGCAGTCAGATACACCACCACAAGCTGCTCCTCGTTGACCAGCGGCACATCCACGCGCGCGCTGTACAGGCCGGAAACATCCTGCCTGAACTCCTTGCGCTCGCCGCCGCCCACGCTCGCCGAAAGCGTCATGCCCTCCGGGATGACGCGCGGCATCACCTCAAAGCGCAGCGTGCAGGTGTTCGCGGCAAAGTCGAACGTCTCGACATACCAGTTGTACTCGGTCAGCATGCTCGCCCCGCGCTCGATCACGTCGGCCACCGAGCGGCTGATGTCGCCGATCTGGGTGCTCAGCGAGCTTTGCATGCGCATCATCTGGTTTTGCAGGTCGCTCACGCGCGTTGAGAGTGTGTGGATGCGGATGCCGCACACCAGCAGCGCCAACACCGCCGCCGCGATAAAAAGTGCCGACAGGCGTTTCCCCTTTACAGGCTTTGGAGTTTCTGGGCTTTCCGGTGTGTCAGAGTCGGTCGGCGGCGCAGTCTGTGCCTCCTGCTCCGTTTGCGCGCTCTCGCGCTCCAGGCTTAAAAGCTCGTCCACCGACACGCCGAAGATGCGGCTCAGCTCGCCGAGCTTTCCGATCTCCGGCTGCGCCGCGCCGGACTCCCACTTGCTCACCGCCTGGCGCGACACGCCCAGCTTTTCGGCAAGCTCTTCCTGCGAAAGGCCGCTTGCCTTGCGCAGCTCATACAGTTTTTCGGGCAGATTCATCGTTCAAAGCCCTCCTTTCGTGGGGGTATCGTAGCAAAACGGCGGGCAAAACGCCACCAACCAGCCGTTTCTTTTTGTCAACCAATGGTTGCGTTTTCATTTTTACACAAAAATTGCGCCCTGTCAACCGGGTGTATTCCCCTCAAAGGAGGTATCTTATGGAAGAAAAGCTTCTCACCCCCGACGCACCGCGCGACCGTGCGGTGTTGGTGGGTCTTGCCTCGCCCGTGCTGCGCGAGGACAGCGCCGACGAGCAGAGCATGGAAGAGCTCGCCGCCCTCGTTGAAACCGCCGGCGGCGTGAGCGTGGGCGTGGTGCTCCAGACACTTGCCTCGCCCAATCCGCGCACGTTCATCGGCGAGGGCAAGGTCTCCGAGGTGCGTGAGCTGGTGCGCGGGCAGGAGGCCACGATGGTCATCTTTGACAACGACCTCTCCCCTTCGCAGATGCGCGTGCTCACCGAGGAGCTGGGCGTGCAGGTGCTCGACCGCAGCGGCCTCATCCTCGATATTTTCGCCCAGCGCGCCCGCACGCGCGAGGGGCGGCTTCAGGTGGAGCTGGCGCAGTACCAGTATCTGCTGCCGCGCCTTGTGGGCATGTGGACGCACCTTGAGCGTCAGGCGGGCACCAGCGGCAAGGGTCCCATCGGCTCCAAGGGTCCCGGTGAAACGCAGCTTGAGACCGACCGCCGCCACATCCACCGCAAGATCGATAAGCTCAAAGAAGAGCTCGACGAAGTGCGCCGCGTGCGCGGCACCCAGCGCGCCCGCCGCATGAAAAACGAGATCCCGGTCGTCGCCATCGTGGGCTACACCAACGCCGGAAAGTCCACGCTTCTCAACGCGCTCACCGGCGCAGGCATCCCCGCGAACAACCGCCTGTTCGACACGCTCGACACCACCACGCGCCTTCTCCCCGTCTCCGACACGCTCGACGTGGTCATCTCCGACACCGTAGGCTTCATCCGCAAGCTACCGCACCAGCTGGTCGACGCGTTCAAGGCGACGCTCGAGGAGCTGGAATACGCCGATCTGCTGCTCCACGTCATCGATATCTCCAACCCCGAGTGGCAGGCGCAGGCGCAGGTGGTCGACGACCTCATCCGCGACCTGGGTGCCGAACAGATCCCGTGTCTGCGCGTCTACAACAAATCCGACCTCTTTTTCGGCGATATCCGCCCGCGCGGCGAGGACTGCGTAAACATCAGCGCGAAAACGGGCGAAGGGCTCGACGCGCTGCTTGCCGCTGTGGATGCACGTCTGGACAAGGGCACGCGCCGCGTGACGCTGCACCTGCCGTATGACAAGGGCGGGCTTCTCGACATGCTCTACCGCGAGGCGAAGGTGGAGCGCGTGGACTACGGCGAGACGATCGACGTGGTGGCCGTGTGCGTGCCGCGTCTGCTCGGCCAGATGAAGGCGTATATCGAGGGTTACGAAGAGCCGAAGGAGGACTGGGAGTGAGCGAAGAATACCTCGTCCCCTATGAGCGCGCGGAAAGCGAATTTGTCGAAAAGCGCTCTCGCTTCATCGGTCAGGTCGCGCGTGTGGAACGCGAAGAGGACGCGCGCGCCTTCATCGAGGCGGTGAAAAAAACGCACTACGACGCGCGCCACAACTGCTGGTGCTACCGCATCCGCGGCGGTGCCGTGCGCTACAGCGACGACGGCGAGCCGCAGGGTACTGCCGGGCAGCCCATGCTCAACGTGTTTACGCGCGAGGGCGTGGAGAATGTGGTGTGCGTGGTCACGCGGTACTTTGGCGGCATCCTGCTCGGCGCGGGCGGCCTGACGCGCGCCTATGCCAAAAGCGCGAAGGACGCGCTGGATGCGGCGGGCGTGAGCCGCGTGTGCTCGTGGCGCGCCCTGCGCGTGGACTGCCCCTATCCCCTGCTTGAACGCGTGAAGCTGCGCGTGGCATCAGACGGTGGCATGGTCGAGCGCACCGAGTTCGGTGCAGCGGTCACGCTGACGATTCTTCTGCCGCAGGAGAAAAATGACGGCTTTGCCGCCTTTCTCACTGAGCTCACCGCCGGCAGCATTGCGCCCGAAGACATGGGCACGCGCTTCCTTCCCGGCCCGCGTGAAGGGTAACGCGAAAGAGGCACAGCGCAGGACGTAAACTGCACGCAATCCGCCGGTCATGGCATGCTGCCGTGCGTGCCGTTTTGTTCTCTTTTCTAACAGATCGTATTTTCTGCCAAATCCGCCCCGCGCCGTCTTGACAAGCGGCGCGGGGCGTGCTAACCTATGTAGTTAGAGAGAGCTAACAGGGAGATTGGAGACGATACAAATTATGACACTTGACCAACTGAAAACCGGCGCTTCCGGCGTGATTACCGCCGTGGGCGGCGACGGGCCGCTGCGCTGCCGTCTGCTCGACATGGGGCTCATCCCCCGCACGCGCGTCACGCTGCAAAAGGTGGCGCCCATGGGTGACCCCATCGAAATTCGCGTGCGCGGCTACGAGCTGACGCTGCGCGTGGAAGAGGCGCAAAAAATTGAGGTGGAGGGGGATCCGGCATGATCTTTGCGCTGGCCGGCAACCAGAACTGCGGAAAAACCACGCTCTTCAATGCCCTCACCGGCTCGAACCAGCATGTAGGCAACTTCCCCGGCGTGACGGTCGACCAGAAAATGGGCGACATTCGCGGGCAGAAGGGCTGCGCAGTGGTCGACCTTCCGGGCATCTACTCCCTGCGCCCCTACACGCAGGAGGAGATCGTCACGCGCGATTTCATTCTCAACGAAAAGCCCGACGGCATCATCAACATCGTCGACGCCACCAACATCGAGCGCAACCTCTATTTGACGCTTCAGCTTCTGGAGCTGCGCGTGCCGATGGTGCTGGCGCTGAACATGATGGACGAGGTGCGCGCCAACGGCGGCTCAATCGACGTGCAGAAGATGAGCGCGGCGCTGGGCATCCCCGTGGTGCCCATCACAGCATCCAAGGGCGAGGGCGTGAGCGAGCTGGTAGACAAGGCGCTCACCGCCGCACGCGGCAAGGTGCTGCCGAAGGTGACGGACTTCTGCGCCGACGACTCGGCCGTACACCGCTGCATCCACGCCGTGGTGCACCTCATCGCCGACCACGCCGACCGCATCGGCGTCCCCGCGCGCTTCTGCGCGGCCAAGCTGATTGAGGGCGGCGACGCGCTGGCCAACCATCTGGCGCTGGACGAAAACGAGCGCGAACTTTTGGAGCACTGTATCGTGCAGATGGAAACGGAAACGGGGCTCGACCGCAACGCCGCGCTGGCCGACATGCGCTACACGTTTATCGAAAGCGTGGTGGACGCGTCGGTGGTCAAGTGCCGCGAGAGCCGCGAGCACGCCCGCTCCATGCGCCTTGACCGCGTTCTCACGGGCAAATACACGGCACTGCCCGCCTTTTTGCTGGTGATGCTGCTCACGTTTTACCTCACCTTCGACGTCATCGGACAGCGCCTGAGCGACCTTCTGGCGCTGGGCGTGGACGCGCTGACCGCCGCTGTCGACCGCGCGCTCACCGCCTACGGCATCAACCCCGTGGTGCACAGTCTGCTCATCAACGGCATTTTCGCGGGCGTGGGCAGCGTGCTGGTGTTTCTGCCGATCATCGTGACGCTTTTCTTCTTCCTCTCCATTTTGGAGGACACCGGCTATATGGCGCGTGTGGCGTTCGTGATGGACAAGCCTCTGCGCCGCATCGGCCTTTCCGGGCGCAGCATCGTACCGCTGCTCATCGGCTTTGGCTGCTCAGTGCCGGCCATCATGGCAACGCGCACCGTGTCATCCGACCGCGACCGCAAGATGACCATCCTCCTAACACCGTACATGAGCTGCTCGGCCAAGATCTCCATCTACGCCTTCTTCACCGCCGCCTTCTTCCCCACGCACCGCGCGCTGGTGATGATCGGGCTTTACATGCTCGGCATTCTGGCGGGCATTCTCGCTGCGCTGGTGATGAAGCAGACGGTGTTTCGCGGCAAGCCCGTGCCGTTTGTGATGGAGCTGCCCAACTACCGTCTGCCCAGCGCGAAGAGCGTGGCACTTCTGCTGTGGGAAAAGGCGAAGGACTTTTTGCAGCGCGCCTTCACCGTAATCTTCCTGGCCACCATCGTCATCTGGTTTTTGCAGAGCTTTGACACGCGGCTCAACGTGGTGGATGACAGTGCGCAGAGCCTTCTTGCACTGGTGGGCATGCTGCTCGCGCCGCTGTTTGCGCCGCTGGGCTTTGGCGACTGGCGCTGTGCCACGGCATTGATCTCGGGCTTTATCGCAAAGGAGAGCGTGGTGAGCACGCTGGAGGTGCTGCTGGGCAGCGCGACGGTGGCGTCGCTCTTCTCCCCCCGTGCGGCGGTGAGCTTTCTGGTGTTCACGCTGCTCTACACGCCCTGCGTGGCGGCGGTGGCCACCATCCGGCGCGAGCTTGACTCCGTCGTAAAGACCGTGGGCGTGGTGGTGATGCAGTGCGGCGTGGCGTGGCTGGCGGCCTTTGCGGCCTACGCCGCGGGAGGGCTTTTCGGATGAGCGCGCTGGACTGGCTGCTGCTGGGCATCGTGGCCGTGTGTGCGTTTTTCGCATGGCGCACATGGCGCAGGAGCCTGAAAAGCGGCTGCTGCGCCGCAGGCTGCACCGGCGACTGTGCCCGCTGCCGCGGCAATTGCACCCGCCATAAAAAGGACGAATAGAAAACCGGTCTGCGGGACAAGCACGTCCCACAGGCCGGTTTTTTTAGCTCAGAAAGGCTTTTTCGCCGTCTGCACGATCACATCGAGCATGCCCTGAATCTGCGGCGTGATGACCTTGTTTTTGTGATAGACCACCTGACGCCACTGGCGCATCACGCAGTCCTCCACAGAGAGGATGGCGAGGCTGCGCTCGTGGATGCTGCGCTCAACAGTGTAGCGCGGCAGAACGGAGACGTAGGACGGATTCTCGCGGATGAGCTTGAGCGCCAGCACGTCGCTTTCCAGCTCGAGGAAGGGCGTGACGCGCAGGCTGTGGCGTGCCATCTCCTTGTCGAACAGCGCGCGGTAGGCGTTGGCGCGGTTCATCAGCAGGAAGGGGTACTCCACCAGGTCGGCCAGCTGCACGCTCGCCCGCGCGGCCAGCGGGTTTTCAACGTTTGTGACGACCACGATGTCCTCCTCCGCCTCAAACACGCGCACAAGCTGCGGATCGGTGAGCTGCGCGTCGAGCGTGTAGATGAGGTCGAGCTCGTTTTTCATGAGCTTGTCCATCAGAGAGGCGATCGTGTCGGTATGCAGACGCGCAAGCACGCGGGGATAGCGCGCGTGGAACAGCGGAACGATCTCGGAGAAGGAAGCGGTGAGAAGCGAGTCGAGCGTGCCCACACGCACCGTCCCGCCCAGCTCGGCGTCGGACGCGGCAAAGGACGCCGCACGCGACATGGCAGCCACAGCGTCGCGTGCATAGGCGATAAAATCGTAGCCATACTGCGTGATGGTCACGTTTTTGCCGATGCGGTCGAACAGCTGCACCCCAAGCTCCTTTTCCAGCTGCTGGATCTGCACCGTCACAGCGGACTGCGAATAGTCCAGCGCCTCAGCCGCCTTGGAAAAGCTCTTCAGCTCAGTCACCTTGAGGAAGGTGGCAAGATTGCGGATCTCCATCGATTTCGCTCCTTGGTCGTATTATGAAAGAAATTCAAGCATTTATTGAATTATATTAACAAATCTGCACACCGTTGTCAAGCACAAACTCACTGCCGCCCGGAAAGAAAATAGTCGCTGCTGCCGCCACGGTAGAAAGGGCAGGCCGCGTCATCACCGCGCAGCATACGCCCCAGCTCGTCCTCGTCGAGCTCCATTTCACAATACTCCTCGTCCAGCTCCTCGTCATAGGCAAGGTGGACGCAGTCGTCACACTTCGGCATGCTCGTCGTAGTGCACATGCAGCAGCTCGTGTGCACGCTCCTCCAAGTCCTGGTTGTACATGTTCTTCATCACGGGGTTGCGCTCGGAGCGCTTGAACAGGGAGGTGCGGTCGATCTCGTAGAGGCCCTCGGCGCGCTGGCGCTTGCGGGCAAGCAGCGCATAGGGCTGACCCGCACCGCCCACGCAGCCGGTGCGGCAGGCCATCACCTCAACGAGGTCCACCTGCACCTTGCCGGCTTCGATGTCGTCAAGCAGCTCGCCTGCGGCGCGCAAACCGTTGACCACGGCCAGCTTGACCACACGGCCGTTGATGTCGAACTCGGCAAAGCGCACAGCCTCCGTGCCGCGCAGACCACTGTGGGCGATGGTGCGCAGGGCGTTTCTGCTCTTATCGGGCAGGCAGTAGCGCACGACCGCCTCGGCCACGCCGCCGCTCGAGCCGAAGATCTCCGCCGCGCCGCTGCCCATGCCATAGGGCAGCTCGGGGGACTCGCGCTCGAGCATCTGGAAGCGGATGCCGGACTCCTTGATCATCTTGATAACCTCCTGCGTGGTGAGCACGAGGTCGACGTTGGGCATGCCGTTGCGCTTGAACTCCTCGCGCGCAGCCTCCGCCTTTTTGGCGGTGCAGGGCATGATGGCGATATGGTAGGTGGTGCGGCCGTCCTGCGCGTCCTTTTCGCGGTAGCGATCCTTGAGGATGGCGCCGAGCATCTGCATCGGCGAGCGCGCGGTGGAGAGGTTCTTGATGAAGTTGGGGCGTTTCTGCTCCACATAGCGCACCCACGCCGGGCAGCAGGAGGTGAGCAGCGGCAGGTTTTCGCCCGTCGCGAGGCGGCGCTTGAACTCCTCGCCTTCCTCGCGCACGGTCACGTCCGCGCCGAAGATGGTGTCGTAGATTTCGTCCGCGCCCATGATCTTGAGCGAGGTGACCAGTTGGTCGAGCACGTTTTCACCCGAGGGAATGCCATACGCCTCACCGAGCGCCACGCGCACAGCGGGTGCGATCTGCACAACCACGCGCTTTTTGGGGTCGTGCAGGGCGCGCCAGGCCTCGCCGATCTGGTTTTTCACGGTAATGGCGCCGGTGGTGCACACGGCGGCGCACTGACCGCAGCCTACGCACATCGTCTCGGCGATGGGGCGGGAGTTGTGCGTGTCGATGCGCAGCTCGGGGCCGCGGCCGGTGAAGCGCAGCACGCCCATGCCCTGCACCTCGCTGCAAACACGCACACAGTCGCCGCAGAGGATGCACTTATTATAGTCAATATCGATAGAACGGCTGGAATGATCCTCGGGGATATACTCGCGCGTATCGGGGAAACGGACGTGATGGATGCCAAAGCGCATGGCCATCTCCTGCAGACGGCAGGCGCGGTTCTTCTCGCAGGTGGTGCAGTCGCGGCAGTGCGCGGAGAGCAGCAGCTCGAGGATCATGCGGCGGTACTTGAGCAGGCGCGCCGTGTTGGTGCGGATGCGCAGGCCGTCGCGCGGCAGCATGGTGCACGCCGCGTCGATCTTTCCGTTTTCGTCCTCCACCATGCACATGCGGCACGCGCCGTACACGGAAAGGTCGGAATGGAAGCAGAAGTTGGGCATCTCCACGCCCGCCTTCTGGCACACGGCCAGCACGCTCGGCTCACCGTCAAATTCCACGCGGATGTTGTCCACGTACATAATACCCTTAGCCATCGATCTCCACCTCCGAAATCGCGCCGAAGGCGCACAGCTCCATACAGGTATAGCACTTGACGCACTTGCTCTCGTCGATCACAAACGGCGACTTGATCACGCCGCTGATCGCCTCGGCGTGGCACGAGCGCGCACAGCGGCTGCAGCCCTTGCACTTGTTGGGGTCGATGACGATGCGCTTGCGGTCGTGCGCGATGCCGCCGGGCACGATCTCGCTGCCCTGCGGTGCCTCACAAAGGGCGCAGTGCCCCTCAAGGTGCGCCTCAAACTCCTGCGGGAACAGCTCCAGCGCACGGTTCAGCGTAGAGAACGCGCCCTTGCCCAGCGCGCAGTAGCTCGTCACGGTGATCATCTCGCCCAGGTCGGTGAGAAGATTCATGCCCGCGCGGTCGAGCGTGAAGCTCTTCAGCTCGCCCAGCAGCTCGCTCATGCGCTTGTTGCCCTCGCGGCAGGGCACACACTTGCCGCAGAATTCCGCCTGCGTGTGCTGCATGAAGCGCGCGCACACGTCCACCATGCAGCGCGTCTCATCCAGCACGGTGATCACGCTGTCGCCCCGGCGCACGCCGTAGGGCTTGAGCTTGTTGAAATCGAGCGCAAGATCCAGCTCGTCCGCGCTGAGAAGGCCGCCGGAGGGGCCGCCGATCTGCACGGCCTTGCACTTACGGCCGCCGCGCATCCCGCCGCCGAGCGTGTCAATAATCTCGCGCAGCGTCATGCCGTCTGGCACACTGACGCGCCCAGGCTGGGCAATATCGCCCTTCAGATAAAGTTCCTTTGTCATATCCCTTCCACTTTCCATATGTTTTCTCACGTATTTGTCAAAAAAATAACATAATGACGGCTTTACTCTAACACCTGCCGGGCAAAAAGTAAAGGGGTATTTTGACGTATCTTATAGATTATTCCGATAAAATTGGGTATTTTATACAAAAAGGGGAAAGCCGTCTCCGGCTCTCCCCTTTTTTTCATGTTGGTTCGTTTGTCCGCCTGTCTGCGCGCAGCTGCGCCTCGTCCAAAAGCCGCATCACCGACACCTCGAAGGCCGTGCGCTCTTCTGCACCGCCGGGCAGCTGCTTGAGGTAAGTGCGGCTCTGCACGCGCCCCTCCAGCGCCAGACGCTCGCCCACGCCCAGCGCGGCCACCTGCGCCGCCGTCTGTCCCCAGGCGATGCAGGGCAGATAATCCGCGCGTCCATAGCGGCGGTTGACGGCCAGCACCATGTCGCAGATGCTGCGTCCCAGCGGGGTGCGGCGCAGCACGGGCTGCTTGCACAGCGCGCCGCTGAGGCGGATGCAGTTGCACGGCACATCGTCGCCGCAGGCAAGTGTGCGGGCAAACACGGTGATCACCAGACGGCTGCCCACCCCGCTTTTGTTGTTGAACGAGCGCAGCTGTCCGGTCACACGCAGCGGCGTCCCCCGCTCCACCGGACACAGTGACAAAAGCCTCCCGCCTGCCAGCACCACCGGCAGGTCGGCCTGTCCCGAAAGCCGCTCCACGCGCAGCGCAAAGCGGTAAAAGCGCTCGCCGTGGTTTTCGTGTGAGAGCACCGGCGCTTCCGCCGCCGTGCCGCAAAGCTCAACGCAGTTTTGACATTCCATCATGGCGCACCTCTGTTGTTTTTTCAGATAGTGCACTCTATGCGCCCGCCGCGAAGGGTATGATAAAAAAGAGCGTCCTGAGCACAACGGAAGCCGGGCTCTACAGAGCCCGGCTTCATCGCTGTATGAAAGTTCGCTGCGCGGAGGAGAGACGTCGCAGGCGAGGCTTATGGGAGGCTTAGAGGAAGCAGAGACCGTCGATGCACATCGCGCCGGACTCGGTGAGCACACCGCCGCCGCCATCCACGCGGCTCGTACCGCCGGGGAAAAATATGCCGTCGAGATTCTCAATGCCGTTGGGCATGACCAGCAGCACGCCAAAGTCGGAGGTGCACTTGACCTTGTGTCCCTTTTCCTCCAGAAGGCGGATGGTGTCAGGCGAGAAGCCCTCCTCCAGTTCCAGCCCCTGATCGAGCGTCAGGCAGCACATATGCGCGCTCTTCACGGCGGAGTCCATCATCATACCATAGTCGATGGTGTTGAGGATGAGCTGGAGCGTGCTGGTGATGATGCGCGGGCCGCCCGCCGCACCCACGGAGAGCAGCGGCTTGCCGTCCTTCATCACGATAGTGGGCGACATGCTCGAAAGCGGCGTCTTGCCCGGACGCACCGCGTTTGCCATGCCATAGGCCAGACCCTGTGTGGTGCGCACACCCACCTTGGGGCTGAAGTCAGCCATGGTGTTGTTCATCACAAAGCCTCTGCCGGGGATCACTACGCCGCAGCCCCACCAGTTGCGGATCGTCTGCGTCTGGGAGAGCACGTTGCCGTACTTGTCCATCACGGTGAAGTTGGACGTGCAGCCACGGTACTCCTTCGCCTCGATGCCGGGGGTGTGGGTGTATTCCTGCGCACGCGTCATATCGATCTTGGCGGCAAGCTCCTTGGCGTACTCCTTGGAGGTGATTTTATCCACGTTCACCTGCACGAAGTCGGGGTCGCCCATGGCCACGGAGCGGTCGGCGAACATCAGCTTCATCGCCTCGGCGATGACGTGCGTGCTCTCTGCGGAGTGGAAGCCCATCCCCTTGAGATCGAAGTTTTCGAGGATGTTGAGCATCTGGATGATGTGGCTTCCGCCGGAGGAGGGCGGCGACATGGAGATGATATCGTGCCCGCGATAGGTGCCGCGTACCACCTGACGCTCCTTGGGCGCGCAGCCGGTGAGATCCTCCTTGACAAAAAGGCCCTGATACTTGTTGACCTGACGGACGATCTCATCCGCCACGGGGCCGTTGTAGAACCAGTCTGCGCCCTCGCGCGCCACGGCCTCCATGGTGTCGGCAAGGTCGGGGTTGCGCACAAGCTCGCCGAACTGGCGGGGCTTTCCGTCGTTGAGGTAGAGTTCTTCAAAGCCCTCATATGCTGTGCGGTTGTGCTCAGCCTCGGGCGTGTTGCTGATGCGCGCATAGGCAAAGCAGCAGGAGAAGCCTTCGCGTGCAAGGCGGATCGCCGGTGCAGATACCTGCGCCCAGGTCATCGTGCCGTAGGTGCGCAGCAGGTTGTCCATCGCGCGGTACAGCGCCGGCACCGCCACGGAACGGCCGGAAAACTCAGTGAGGTTGAGGTCGACGTCGCCGTTTGCGTCGAGGAACATGTCCTGATACGCGTTTTTCGGCGCGACGCCGCGCGCGTCGACGGCGTGGAAGCTGTCAGAGCGCTTGTCGTAAAACACATGGAAGCAGCCGCCGCCAATGCCGCTGTGGTAGGGCTCAACCACGCCCAGCGCCAACGAGATCGCGCACGCCGCGTCAAAGGCGTTGCCGCCCTGGCTGAGGATCTCAAGGCCAGCCTGCGCCGCATAAGGGTTGTTGGTGCTCACAGCACCATTCGTACCGGAGATATGGGGCTTGTACATGGCGATGGTGTCATCCACCGTCCGTCCCAGATAGGGTTTGTTCGGCATGGTTCTTTACTCCTTTTCCAAAAATATTCCGGCGAAAGCCTTACTTTGCAGAGGCCGCCTTGGGCGCGCTGGTCAGCGAGACGATGATGCCCACGGCGTAGCAGGCGATGATGGTGGGGTAGACCACGTTGATGGTATCGTTGAGCCCGGCGAACACCCATGCCAGCGCAACGACCATACCACCGATGATGCTCCAGAAGGAGCCCTTCGCGTTCGCCTTCTTCCAGAACATACCAGCCAGCACAGAGAAGCTGAACGGAGCCGTGACGACATAGTTGACCGTGAGGAACATGTTGGTCATCTGCGCAGAGGGGATGAAGAAGCCCAGCAGCAGCGACAGGTAGGCCACCGCCACGGTGCCCCAGCGGGAGATCTTGAGCAGCTTCTTCTCGTCCGCCTTGGGATTGATCTGCTTTTTATAGACGTTGGTGACGATGGTACCGGTGGCCATCATCATGGTGGCGAGCGTCGCGGCGATGATCATGGTCATGACGGCGAAGATAATGCCCGCCATCACGGGAGAGCTCATATCCTTGATCGCCCAGGCAAAAGCGGTAGCGCCGTCGCCGAGGGTGTCGGTCTTAGCTCTGGCCATCATGCCGATGATCGCGGTGAGGATGCAGATGGGGCCGGCAATGACATAGCCGAGCACGCAGCCGAGCGTCGCGGCCTTGTCGCTCTTGGCCGCCAGAACGGGCTGCAGCGCGGACTGGAGCACGATGGACGTCAGAACGCCGCCGATCATCCACGCGACGATCTGCTGGGTGGACATGGCGCTGAGCTGGTCATAGCCCTGCGGCAGCTGGGAGATCAGGCCGGAGTAGCCGCCGAAATCGCCGATGTTGGAGAAGATGAACCAGCCAAGCAGGACATATGTGGCGATGCACACCACGCGGCCGACGATGGAGGCGCCCTTCATTCCGGCGAAGGCGGTGTACGCCACGGCAATGGTCACGCCGAGGAACATGCAAAGCTGCGTATTCAGACCGGGCAGCACGATCTGAAGGATGGAGGCGACGGTCTTGAGCTGGATGGGGATGTAGACAAGGCCGAACACGATCCACACATAGGACTGCAGACGGGCAACGCGCGTAGAGTATCTGCTTTCCAGATAGTCGGGAAGTGCGTCGCTGGGGAAGTGACGGCGCATTGTCTTGGCAAGCACGCCCAGCGCCAGGATGTACAGACCGTTGGCAATGGAATACCAGCAGCCGGCGATACCCATCACATAGCCGTTCTGCGCCGCGCCGACGATGCTCATGCCGCCGATCTGCCATGCGCCAAGCACACAGCCCACGGCAAAAATGCCCATCGAGCGGTCACTGCCGGACCACTGTCCGGAACTGGTGATCTTGGTTCCGGCGTAAACACCGACACCAACGATCAAAACAAAGGTAATGATCCAGGTTGCGATCAACATAGGGAAGCTCCTCCTTAAAAATAGTGTCGATCCTCATGCCTTTGGCAGGAATCTTGTTTAAGTTTATCACATTTTTTATTGGCTTTCTTGAATAAATCGGAAACAACCTGTGCAAGACCTTTTCAAAGTTCGCGGGAACATCCGTAATTTTTCTCTCACCGCAGCTTTCGGAACTGGCAGGGGCTGCAGCCAAGGAACTCCTTGACCTCCCTGCTGTAGTGTGCCTGATCGCTGTAGCCGAGGCTCTGGGCGATCTCCACATGAGAGCACGCCGCGGCGGGCAGCCGGATGAGAAGCGCAAGCGCATTTTGAAACCGGATCTGCCGCCCGAGCTGTTTTGGCGCGATGCCGACGTGGCGCGTGACCACCTCCTGCACCCTGCGGGCGGAGTAAAGTGTCTGCTGCTCGAGCTCCTTCATGCGCATGGCGCCGTGGCTCGACCACAGAAGGCGCACGGCCTCCTCAGCAAGCGTCTGTTCGCACAGTGACCGTCCGCGCGCGAGCTCCCAGCCCTCTACGCAGCGGAACACCGCCGCCTCCGGCTCCTCCGCCGCTACCGCGTCTCTGAGCCGGGCAATGCGCTCTGCGGAAAACAGCGCGGAAAGCTCGACGCCCTCCGCCGGGATCTCATCGGCGGACACGCCGCAAAGCGCCGTGAAGGTGCCGGGCGAAAACCGGATGAAAAACCCATCCTTCACGCCGTGCAGCGGGATGTACGCCCGCCTGTCCGCCACGCCGAAGCAGTACCCTGTAAAGCGCTCAGGCTCGGCAAGCACGATGCCAAGCTGCCCGTTTCCGGGCACGCTGAGGATCCCGTCCCGCTCCGAGTGAAAACGCATGACGGAGATACGCTCGCTGCAAGCGGGCGCGCCTGTCTGCTCGAGCTCCCAGTAGGGCTGGATCGAGAAAAAATAGCTCTTCTCCATGGACGGCATACCTGACACGTTCCTTTCTCTGTACGGTATAAAGCACAATGACTGCCAAACGCGCGGCGCGTTAAGGCACCGCCTTTGCTGCCACGATATCCACGCCGCTGCCGCAGATATCCGGCACGATGACCTGATGCAGCGCCACCGGCGGCTTTGCCCCGGCTGCACGGATGGCCGCCATGCAGTCAAACAGCAGTTCCTTCGGCAGCGGTGCGGACGAGCGCACAGGCAGCAGCTCCTCCTGTCCGCCGTGCAGACGCACCGTGGTGGTGAGGATGCGCACGGGGTGAGCAAACTCCGCCTCGGCATAGGCGCGCCCGCGTCCGCAGGAATAGCCATCGACCTGATGCACCGTTTGTCCCTCGCCCTCCACCGTGATGCGGCAGCCGCGCGGGCAGACGGTGCAGATGATCTCCTTTTTCATATGGCTCACACCTCCTTCTCCACCGCCACGCTCACCGTCTCGCCGGTCAGCTCAGCGGTATCCACGTCAATATGGGCGATCTCACCCGGATTGATGCGCACCTCGCGGCGTCTTGCGATCTCCTGGTCGCCGCAGTGCGCAATGATTGTCACGTTTTCCTCCGGCCACAGTGCGCGGAAATACAGGCTCACGGGCTGCGCCTCTCCGGTGATGCGCAGACGCTGCGGACAGAGATAGCGCACGTTTCTGCCCGTCACGCAGGAGACGCTGCGCGACGCTTCCGGGAGCGTACCCAGCGCGTATTCCGCCGCCGCCCTGCCGGCCAGCGCGCTCTCGGCGCTGACGTTGTCCACCAGATCGTTCACATGCACCACGTTGCCGCAGGCAAACACCGCCGGCGCGGAGGTCTGCATGAGCTGGTTGACCACCGGGCCGTTCGTCACCGGGTCGATGGCGATGCCCGCCTTGCGCGTCAGCTCGTTTTCCGGCATCAGTCCCACCGAGAAGAGCACCGTGTCGCAGGGGACAAACTCCTCGCAGGAGAGAATCGGCTTTTTGTTTTCATCCACCGGCGCGACCCAAACGCCGGTCACGCGCCGGTCGCCCTCAATGCGCGTGATGGTGTGCGACAGCTTGAGCGGGATGTTGAAATCCTCCAGACACTGCACGCGGTTGCGCGTAAGCCCCGCAAGATAGCTCATCAGCTCCACGACCATCACCACCTGCGCGCCTTCAAGCGTCATGCGCCGCGCCATGATCATCCCGATGTCACCCGAGCCGAGGATAACCACGCGGCGGCCCACCATGATGTTCTGCCGGTTCACCAGCCGCTGCGCCGCACCGGCCGTGTACAGCCCCGCCGGACGCGTACCCGGCACCATGATGCCCGCGCGCGTCTTTTCACGGCAGCCCATCGCCAGCACGATGCTGCCCGCCCGGATACGCGTCAGCCCGCATGCGCTGCCGGTGCACAAAAGCTCCTTTGCCTCGTGATCAAGCTGCAATACCATGGCATTGAGCAGCGTTTTCACGCCCAGCTCCTGCGCACGCGCGGCAAAGCGCCCGTAATACTCCGGGCCGGTGAGCTCCTCATGGAAGCGGGTGAGGCCGAAGCCCGGATGGATGCACTGCTGAAGGATGCCCCCCAGCGCGCCGTCCCGCTCCACGATCAGCACGTTTTCCGCGCCCGCCTCTCTGGCCGCCACCGCCGCCGCAAGCCCTGCCGGGCCGCCGCCGACAACCGCCACATCACATTTCATTTCATTCATAAACGACCACCGCCTTTCGCTCTTGTCACCGTGTTTTTCCGGTCACCATATAGGAGCCCGGCTCGTTCTTATTGATCTGCTCGGGCGTACAGCCCAGCTCACGCGCAAGCAGCTCCAGCACCTTCGGCCCGCAGAATCCGCCCTGGCAGCGCCCCATGCCTGCGCGCACGCGGCGTTTGACCGCGTCCATGCTTTTTGCGCCGAGCGGACGGTGGATCGCCTGCAAAATCTCCGCCTCTGTGATCGTCTCGCAGCGGCAGATCACGTTGCCGTAGCACGCATCCTGCCGGATGAGCTCCTCCTGCTGCTCGCGGGAGCACTCTGCAAACTTGACGATCCCCTTGCGCCTTGCGACAAAGCCCTTCCTGTGCACCAGTGCAAGCCCTCGGTATTGCAGCTGCTGCACCACATAGCGCCCCATCGCCGCAGAGAGCGTAAGCCCCGTGGAGCGCACACCGGAGAGATTGACGTACCCGTCCAGATCGTCATACAGATCGACGCGCAGCCCTTCCGGCACACGATTCGGGCGCAGACCGCTGTACTGCGTGATGGTGTCGCGCACGTTCACCCCCGGCACGAGCGTGCGCACATCCTTTGTGATGCTCTCGAGCCCCTGCGCCGTGGTGGACTTGTCGGTCTTGGACTCCTGATCCTCCGCCGTAGGGCCGACGAGCATGTTGCCGTGGATGGTAGGACACATCAGCTTGCCCTTTGTCAGCTTGGTGGGCACGGGCAGGACGATGTGGCTGACCTTGCAGGAGGTGTTTTTGTCGAGAATAAAAAACTGCCCCTTGCGCGCGACCACACGGTAATCTGCCTTCCCGACCATCACGGCAATGTCGTCGCAGTAGAGCCCTGCGCAGTTGATCACCCAGCGCGTCTCGATCTCTCCCGCTGTGGTAAGCACGCTATGCACGCTGCCCTGCTGCACGGTGATGCCCGTGACGCGCGTGCCCAAACGGAACTCCACGCCGTTGGCAAAGGCATTTTCCGCGTAAGCCTGCACGAGAATAAAGGGGTCGATGATGCTCTCGCGCGGGATGTAGAGCCCGCCTCTCACCTCAGGGCTGAGATTGGGCTCCATCTCCAGCAGCTCTTCGGCGGTTTTGAACTCCACGTCGTACACGCGGTTTCGAAACGCCTTTTCCCGGATGGCCTCAAGCTGGGCGAACTGCTCGTCCGTGACAGCCGGCAGGATCGCGCCCACGCGGGCGAACGGAACCTCGAGCTCCTCGCTGAGCTTGTCGTACATGGGGTTTGCGGCCACCACCAGCTGGGACTCCAACGTCCCCGGCGCGGCATCATAGCCCGTGTGGATGATGGCGCTGTTGGACTTGGAAGCGTCGCCCCCCACGTCCTCGTTTTTGTCCACAACGACCACATTGAGCTCGTACCTGGAAAGCTCGCGCGCCACAGCGCAGCCCACAGCGCCCGCGCCGATCACAACAACATCTGTTTTCTGCATAGAAATGCCTCCTGTTATCCGCCTAAAGCTTGCAGCAAACCGGCAAAGCTTGCCTGTTTATTGTCAATTTTAGGATAGCACTTTCTCAAAAGCTTGTCAATATCTTTTAACAACTTTTGCAAGCTTTTACTGTGATCCTATCAAAGGGCAAAAAAAGAAGCGCCGTGACGGCGCTTCTCAACATGTCAAAGAGCTCCCGTCATTCCGAGCCAGTGCGCACACTGGCGTGGGAATCCGTACTCCCCACGCCAGAATGATTCGGAAACGCAGGGAATAAAGCGGATTGCCACACCAGTGACATCGGTCACTTACTTCGCAATGACGTTTTTTTGAAAGTCTGAGAAGTGCCGTGACGGCGCTTCAACTGTTGTGCAGTTTTCTCAGTCAGCGAGCACGACGTGGATCCCCGCCTGCTCCAGGGTGTCAATGTGCTTCTGCTCGGCGCCGCGGTCTGTCACCACCACGTCGAGCATGGAGAGCGGGCACACGTTCGTCAGCCCTCTCACGCCAAACTTGCTGTGATCTGCCAGCACGATGGCCTGATCAGCATTTTGCAGCATCTGGCGGTGGAGCTTTGCCTCGCCGATGTGGAAATCGGTCACACCTGCCTCCGCCGTGATGCCGCCGATGCCCACAAAGGCTTTGTTCACGTTGAACTGAAGCATGTTCTCCTCCGCCGGGTGCCCGGAAAGTGACAGCTCTCTTGCGCGCAGCTGCCCGCCGGTGAGCACGACTGCACAGTCTGTCTGCTCGCCCAGCGCCGCCGCAGTGCGCAGCGAATTGGTGAACACGGTGAGATGCGCGATGCCCCGCAGATACTGTGCCATGCCCTGCACTGTGGTGCCCACGCCCAAAAAGATGCTGTCCCCCGGCTCGACAAGGCGGGCAGCTGCGGCGGCGATCGCATTTTTCTCCCCGGCATGCTCCTGAAAACGCGTATCATACTCCGGCTCGCTGCCCAGCGAGGTGCGCAGCACTGCGCCGCCGTACACTCTTTGCAGGCAGCCCTGCCGTTCAAGATACTCAAGGTCACGGCGCACGGTCTCAATGGAGATGCCAAACTGCTCCATCAGCTCGGAATTATGGATCGTGCGCTTCTGATTGATCAGCTCTACGATCTGATTTCGTCTTTCCTGATTCAAAATATGCTCCTCTCTCCGCATTTGCGGAACAAATCTTTTCTTATGTCAGGTGGTTTCTCAGCGCCGGGCGCGCTCCACTGCACGCCGCCACTGCTCCATCAGCGCCTCCCGCCTGTCCGACGACATCGCAGGCTCATAGCGCAGACTGCCGCGCCAGAGCGCCGCTGTGTCCTCCACACCGCCCAGATCACCCATGCCAATGGCGGCGAGGTAGGCGCTTCCAAGCGCCGTCGTCTCCCGAATCTCGGGAAGCTCCACCGGAATGCCCAGAAGATCGGCCTGAAACTGCATCAGAAAACGGCTTGCTGTCCCTCCGCCGTCCACACGCATGGAGGCAATGTGCAGCCCCGTGGCTGCTTCCAGAAGGGTCATCAGCTCTCTGACCTGATACGCCTGTGCTTCGAGCGCCGCGCGGGCAAAATGCGCCGCCGTCGCTCCCGCCGTGATGCCGCTGATCGTGCCCCGCGCGTAGGGATCCCAGTGCGGCGCGGCCAGACCGGTGAAGGCCGGAACGAAGAAAACGCCCCCGTTGTCCGACACCGACAACGCCATATCGTCCGCCTGCGCCGCCGAGCGGACAATGCCCAGACCGTCGCGCAGCCACTGCACCGCCGCCCCCGCGATGTACACACCGCCGTCAAGGGCATATGCCGCCTTGCCGTTTCGCACCCAGGCAAGCGTGCTCAGCAGCCCGCTGTCCGTTTGAAACGGCCGTTCGCCCGTGTTCATCAGCATGAAGCAGCCTGTCCCATAGGTCGTTTTGACACAGCCGGGCGTGCAGCACGCCTGCCCCAGAAGCGCCGCCTGCTGGTCGGCGATGCTGGCCGCGATGGGGATGCGCGCGCCAAGAAACGCCTCCGGTGCGGTAATGCCGAACGGCGCGGCATTCTCCCTGATCTCCGGGAGGATCTCCCTGGGAATGTCGAGCACGCGCAGCAGTTCCTCATCCCACTCCCGCCGCTGTAAATTCATCAGGCATGTGCGGCTGGCCGTCACGCAGTCGGTGGAAAACTCTTTTCCGCCGGTCAGCTTCCAGAGCATCCATGTGTCCGTGCTGCCCGCCGCCAGACGGTGCTGTGCCAAAAGCTCCTTCGCACGCGGCACGTTTTGCAGCACCCAGCGGATCTTTGTCGCACCAAAGTAGGAGTCAAGCCTAAGCCCCGTGCTGCGCTGGAACAGCGTCCCGCAGCGCTCGTTAATGCGTTCCACCTCTTCGGCCGTGCGCCTGTCCTGCCACACGATCGCCGGATAGACCGGCTCGCCGCTTTGCCTGTCCCACAGCACGATCGTCTCGCCCTGATTGTCAAGCCCGATGCAGCGAATGTCTCCCGCCGATGCTCCTGCCGCGCGCAGCGCCTGCGCTGTGGCCTCAAGCAGCGACTCGTACAGCTCCTGCGGGTCATGCTCCACCCAGCCCGGACGGGGATAGAACTGGCGAAGCTCCACATGTCCCCGCGCAGCCTGCCGCCACGCGTCGTCGAGCAGCAGTGCTGTTGTCCCCGTCGTGCCCTGATCCAATCCCAAATAGTAGCCACCCACGCAAAGCCCCTCCTCCGGCAGTTGTCCGTATTTGTTGGGACTATCTTAACGACAAAAGTGAATCTTGTCAAGAACCTGTCACAATGTTTTCACTTTTTTCTATTTTCCCTCATTCCACAAAAAAGCACCCTGCCGGAGCAGGGTGCTTTGCTGGTGTTTGGACAGCGCGTTAGTCGTCGTCCTCTTCTTCCTTGCCGTTGGCAAGGTCGCTCAGGTCGAACTCGAGCTTGGCGCCGCAGTTGGGGCAGATGATCTCGCCCTCTTCGAGCATGGAGTCGTCAAAATAGATCTCTTCCTCGCATTCGGGGCAGGTGGTGGCGTAGCACTCCTCTTCCTCGTCGTCCTCGTCGTCCTCGTCCTCATCATCGTCGTCATCCTCATAGACGACCTCTTCCAGATCCTCAAGATCGTCGCTGACAACGTCGAGACCCTCGCTCAGCTCCATCACCTCGTCGGTGATGTCCTCGATCTCAAGGGCAATGTCGTCGAGCGTGTCGATGATGGCGGTGAAGAGCTTGCCCTCGTTGGTGCTCTCGTCGATGCGCATGCCCTCCATCAAGCCGCGAAGATACGCTACCTTTTCAGAAATGCTCATGATAAAACTCCTTTCCGTAATTCAGGCGGTCAGCAGTTGGGACAACTATTTTACTTGGCGCGGCCGATATACTCGCCGGTGCGGGTGTCGATCTGGATCTTGTCACCCTCGTTGATGAACAGAGGCACCTTGATCTCGGCGCCGGTCTCCACGGTGGCGGGCTTGGTGACGTTGGTGGCAGTGTCGCCCTTGGCACCGGGGTCAGACTTGGTGACGACCAGCTCAACGAAGTTGGGCGGCTCGATACCGAACACGACGCCCTTGATGCTCAGCACCTTGCACATGGTGTTCTCCTTGACGAAGCGGAACGCCTCGCCGAGCATGTCGCGGTTGAGGGGGACCATGTCGTAGGTCTCCTGGTCCATGAAATAGTACAGATCGCCGTCGTTGTAGCTGTACTCCATGTCCTTGCGCTCAACGAAAGCTTCCTCAAACTTGGCCGTGGGGTTGAACGAGGTCTCGGTGACGGCACCGGTGACGACGTTTTTCATCTTGGTGCGCACGAAGGCCGCGCCCTTGCCGGGCTTGACGTGCTGGAACTCGACGACCTGATAGACCTTGCCGTCCATCTCGAAGGTTTTGCCGTTTCTGAAATCACCGGCGGTAATGGTTGCCATAGGTATATCCTCCCATATTCCCGAGGAAATCACCATGGACTTCCTCAAATTCATAATTTTGGTTTTTAGCCTGAGCTATTTTACAGCATTTCATGCAGCATTGCAAGAGTTTTCTGTAAGATGACGCAGATTTTTCGTTATTTTCCCCGCTGATCGTGCGTGCAGGCGCGCTTGAAGGGCTCCTGCAGAGCGTGCAGCACCTTTTGCCACGGCCCCACCGCGCCGCCCTTGGGCTCCACCGCCAGCGCCAGTACACCCGCGCGGCGCGCGCCCAGACAGTCGGTGAGCAGCTTGTCGCCGAGCATGGCCGTCTCCCCTGGCGCAGCGCCGCAGCGCTTCATGGCGTGGTGATAGCCGATGCGGGAGGGCTTTTCCGCGTGGCCGATAAAGTCGATGCCGAGTGTAGCGCAGTAGCGCCGCACGCGCAGAGGATTGCGGTTGTTGGAGAGGATCATCACCGTGATCCCGGCATCTTTGAGCGCGGCGAGCCAGGCGCGCACCGCGTCGTCCGGCTCCTTCACGGATTTTGGCGCAAGCGTAAAATCAAGGTCAGTGAGCAGCAGCTTTACGCCGTGAGCACGCAGAAACGTCGGCGTGACGGCGGTGAAATCGTCAAATACCCAATCGGGGCTGAGGAGCATGGCATATATTCCTTTCAGGGCTCATATTCTTTCCCACATATTCTACCATGCCCGCGCGGGCATGGCAAGGGGGAATTGCTGTGAAAGTCCTTTTGGCTCTGACACCCGAGCATCTGCCCCAGCTGCACGCCCTACGCTGCATACCGGCGCATGTGGCCTACGCCATCGACGCACAGGGGCAGCTCACGCGTGCCGCCGCCCTGCCGGGAAAGCTGCGCGGCGGAGCGATGGTGCTCTCGCAGCAGCACACCGCCGCGCCGGGTGAGCCGCAGGCGCTTGTGCGCGCGGTGCTGCGGGAGGCTGCGGCGCGGCAGTTTTCCGCCGTGATCGCCGACGTGGAGGCGCAGCCGTGCACCGCGCTGCGCCCGTTCTGGCAGCAGCTTGCTCTGTCGCTGGCAGAGCGAGGGCGGCGGCTGTACCTGCCGGAGGAGCTTGCCTGCGAGCGCGGCGGCGTGCTGGTGTGCACCGCCGTATCGGGCGGAACGCTGCGCGGCTGCCTCTGCGAGGCTGTGCGGCGCTATGGTGCAGAGCGGTGCATGCTCGACTGCCAGCGCCTGATGATGGACTTTCCCCTTCCCTGCCCCTCGGGGCTGGGCGTGCCGCTTACACGGGAGAAGCTCAGACAACTTCACGCCGCCTGCGGCAGCGCGGCGTTTTTCTCGCCCGAGCTGGGTGCGCGGTACTTCACCTACCGTGCGCGGGACGAGACGCACCTTGTGCTCTACGACGACGCGCAGACCCTGCGCGCAAAGCTGCGTCTGGGCGAGGAGCTGGGCATTCGCCGCGCGCTTTTCCAGTACAGCGAGGTGTGTGACCTGCTGCCGGGGCTGCTTGCGTAAGGGGCAGTTCCGTCTTTATTCCTTCTTTATAATATAGCAAGGAGTAGATCAGCCGAGCGCAGCGTGCTCGCGCACGAGCTCATCGTGCAGGGCAAAGGGCGTCCAGCTGCGGTTGGACGCGGTGAGCACCGCCTTAAGCGGCACCGAAAGGCCCTCGCGGCGCAGCCCGTTGAGCGCAAGATCGAGCCGTGCGGCGGAAAAACCGCAGAAAAGCAGCATCGGCTCTTCAAACGCGGCCGCGGCGCAGACGTCCTGCGTGCGCGCGCAATCCTTCGCCCCGGCCAGCGCAGCCAGCGGCTGGGCATACTCCTGCGGCGGCACGACGCGCAGCGCGACCTTGCGCACGCTCATCGCGCGGCGAATGGGCGGCAGAGCGTTCTCCGCGCCGAAATATAACACGACTTCCTTCATGCTCTCAGCTCCTTTTGGTAGAATATAGCACCAAAGCGCAAAAAAGGCAAGCGCAGTGTTTTAACCCTTGCAAAAAGAAAAGGAAGCACATCAAATGACGTGCTTCCTCTTTTTCTTAGTAGTAGCGCTTGTTGCGGTTCTTGCGGGCAGCCTCGCTCTTCTTGCGGCGCTTGACACTGGGACTCTCGTAGCACTCGCGCTTGCGGACCTCCGCCAGAACGCCGGCCTTGGCGCAGCTTCTCTTGAATCTCTTCAGAGCGCTGTCCAGGGACTCGCCCTCCTTGACATGGACCTCGGACATTTATATTTCCCTCCCTCCGATGCACCCGGCTATTTCCTGGGTGCTCTTTAAGAGCCACTTACATGACTAACGGGGGTATTATATGCGAAAAGGCAAGGCTTGTCAAGGTATTTTTTTAAAAAGCACATAAAAACATTTCCCGGGCAAAACTTTGCCGTCCTGCGCTTCCCTTTCGGGCGAAAAGGTGATATGATGGAGCAAAGAACTTCTTTCGGAGGATCGCGATGAAGCATATTTGTCTGGGCATCATGGCGCATGTGGACGCGGGCAAGACCACGCTGTCGGAGGGACTGCTGTACGCTGCGGGCGCGCTGCGCAGACCCGGCCGCGTGGATCACGGCGACGCCTTTCTGGACACCGACGCGCAGGAGCGCGAGCGCGGCATCACCATTTTTTCCAAACAGGCCGTATTTGAGCACGACGACACGTTTTTCACCCTGCTCGACACCCCCGGACACGCCGACTTTTCCGCCGAGGCTGAGCGCGCCGTGCAGGTGATGGACTGCGCGGTGCTGGTCATCAGCGCGTCGGACGGCGTGCAGAGCCACACGCGCACGCTGTGGAAGCTGCTCGCACGTCATCGCGTGCCGGTGCTTCTTTTTATCAACAAGACTGACCTTCCGGGCTTCGACCGGGAGGCGCTCATGGCGCAGCTTCGCGCCGAGCTGGATGCGACGTGCGTGGACTTTGCCTACCCCGAACGCGACGAGCAGCTTGCCACCGCGTCGGAGGCGGCGCTGGAGGAGTATCTTTCCGACGGCGCGCTCAGCGACGGGCACATCCGCCGCCTGATCGCGCAGCGCGCAGCGTTCCCCTGCTTTTTCGGCGCGGCGCTGCGGCAGGAGGGCGTGGAGGACTTTCTCTCCGCCCTCTCCCGCTGGACGAGCGAGCCGCCGCGCGCGGCGGACTTCGGCGCGCAGGTGTTCAAAATCACACGCGACGCGCAGGGCGCGCGCCTGACGTGGCTCAAACTCACCGGCGGCATGCTGCGCGTGAAGGACACACTGCCGGGAAGCGGTGAAAAGGTGGAGCAGCTGCGCCTTTATTCCGGCGCAAAGTTCCGCCCCCTCGACGCGGCGCAGCCGGGCATGGTGGTCGCCGTTGTGGGGCCGCGCGAGACGCAGGCCGGGCAGGCGCTCGGTTCGGCTGTGCAGACCGCTGCCCCCCTGCTCGAGCCGGTTCTGACCTACCGCCTTCTGCTGCCCGAGGGCGTCGACCCCGTGACGGCGCTGCCGAAACTGCGTGAGCTTGCCGAGGAGGATCCGCAGCTGCGTCTTGTGTGGAACGAGCACACGCGCGAGCTGCACATGCAGCTGATGGGTCCTATCCAGCTGGAGATCCTCGAACGCCTGATCCGCGACCGTTACGGCTACGACGTGCACTTCGGCACGGGCAGCATCGTCTACCGCGAGACGATTGAAAGCACCGTGGAGGGCGTAGGGCACTTTGAGCCTCTGCGACACTACGCCGAGGTGCACCTGCTGCTTGAACCGCTCGCGCGCGGCAGCGGCGTACAGCTTTGCTCCGCCGTGTCTACCGACGTGCTCGACCTCAACTGGCAGAGGCTGATCCTGACGCACCTGGCCGAGCGCGAGCACCCAGGCGTTCTCACCGGCAGCGCGCTGACCGACGTGCGCATCACGCTTGCCGCCGGGCGCGCGCACCTCAAGCACACCGAGGGCGGCGACTTCCGGCAGGCGACGTACCGTGCCGTGCGGCAGGGGCTGATGCAGGCGAAAAGCATCCTTCTCGAGCCGCACTATGACTTTCGCATAGAGCTGCCGCCGGAGTGCCTTGGCCGCGCGATGAACGACATTTCGCAAATGGGCGGCGTGTGCGACGATCCCGAGGTGCACGGCACATACACGCTTCTCACCGGACACGCGCGCGTGGCGGGGCTTGCCGACTACGCCGCAGTGCTGAGCGTATACACCCGTGGGCGCGGGCGGCTTTCCTGCACGCTGCGCGGCTATGAACCCTGCCGCATGCAGGACGAGGTGGTCGCCGCCATCGGCTACGACCCTGAGCGCGACACGGAAAACCCCACAGGCTCGGTTTTCTGTTCCCACGGCGCGGGCGATTATGTGCCGTGGAACGAGGTGTTTTCGCACATGCACCTGCCCGCCGTGCTGCAAAAGCCGAAGGAGAGCGTCCTTCCCGACGCGCCCGTCCGCCGCAGTGCGCCCAGCGCCCTGGGCTACGAGCAGGATCGCGAGCTGCAGGGCATCTTCGAGCGCACCTACGGCAAGGTGGAGCGTCCGGCCTTTCAGCCCCGGCGCACCCCGGCGCGCACCGCACTGGACGATGCCTATGACGTACGTCTGCGCGAACAGGAAACGGAGTATCTTCTGGTGGACGGCTACAACATTATTTTCGCGTGGGACGAGCTCAAGCGGCTCGCCGCGCAGGACATCTCCGCCGCGCGCGCCGCGCTGGTGGACATTCTCTCGGACTATCAGGCGTTTCGGCGCTGCGTGCTGATCCTGGTGTTCGACGCGTACAAGGTCAAGGGCAATCCCGGAAGCGTGGAAAAGGTAAACGGCCTTTCCATCGTCTACACCCGCGAGGCCGAGACCGCCGACAGCTACATCGAAAAGGCGACCTACGCCCTGCGCGGCGAGGGGCGCGTGCGCGTGGCCACGTCGGACAACCTCGAACAGCTTATCATCCTCGGTCACGGCGCGCTGCGCATCAGCGCGCAGACCTTCCACGCCGAGGTGGAGCAGGCGCGCGGCGAGATCGCCGATCTGATCGCCCGCTATAATCTGCGCGGCACGGGCAGCAATACCCTGCGCAGCACTGCGCGGATCGTCCGCAGGGATTGACAAAGTGCGCCGACTGTGATACGGTTGGGGTCAAAATGTCACAGGAAAGGGTCACTCCATGAACACAAAGCTTACTTCTTTCCGCCCGCAGATCGCCGAGGTATGGCGGCTGAGCCTGCCGGCGATCCTGACGCAGATCACCACCATCGCCATGCAATACATCGACTCGGCCATGGTCGGTGCGCTGGGCGCAAACGCCTCCGCTGCCATCGGGCTGGTATCCACGAGCACCTGGCTTCTGTCGGGCGTGACATATGCCGTGTCCGCCGGTTTTTCCGTACAGGCCGCGCACCATGTGGGCGCGGGCGACGACGAGGGTGCGCGCAGCGTGGTGCGCCACGGGCTTGCTGCTGCGGCTGTGGTGGGCGGACTTCTGGCGCTGCTGGGCGTGTGCATCAGCGGAGCGCTGCCGGTGTGGCTGCGCGGCGATGAGGCGCTGCACGCCGACGCGTCGGCCTACTTTCTGGTGTTTGCGCTGATGCTGCCGTTTTCGCAGCTCAACTCACTGTGCTCCTCATTTCTCCAGTGCAGCGGCGACATGGTCACGCCGAGCATCCTCAACGCGGCGATGTGCGTGCTCGACGTCATCTTCAACGCGATCTTCATCCCGCCCTACGGCGTGCTGGGTGCGAGCATCGGCACGACGCTTGCCTGCGCGGTGGTGAGTCTTCTGATGGCCTGGCGCTGCTGCTTCCACGACAGGCACCTGCGTCTGCGCCGCAGCGACGCGCGCGGCCTTCGTCCCGACATCCTCAAAAAAGCGGTGAAGATCGGCACGCCCGTTGCCGTGCAGGAGATCGCCATGAACAGCGCCATGGTGGCCGCCACAGGCATCATCGCACCGCTCGGGCCGGTGGCCATTGCGGCAAACTCGTTCGCCGTGACGGCCGAGAGCCTTTGCTACATGCCCGGCTACGGCATCGGTTCCGCCGCAACGACGCTGGTGGGGCGCGCCGTGGGTGCGGGAGACAGCACCCGTGCCCGGCGCTACGGCAGCATCTGCACCGCCATGGGCGCGGTGATGATGGGCGTGACAGGCGTTCTGATGATGCTGCTCTGCCCGCTGGTATTCGCCATGCTCACGCCCGACGAGGCCGTGCGCAAGCTGGCAGCGCAGGTGCTGCGCATCGAACTGATCGCCGAGCCGCTTTTCGGCGTGTCCATCGTGGCGGCGGGCGCGCTGCGCGGTGCGGGCGACACGCTGGTACCGAGCCTTCTCAACCTCGGCAGTATCTGGGGTGTGCGCATCGTGCTGGCGATGGTGCTGGTGGGGCCGCTGGGGCTGCACGGCATGTGGATTGCCATGGGCGTTGAGCTGTGCGTACGCGGCGCGCTGCTGCTGTGGCGGCAGAAAACCAGCCGGTACTACGAGCTCTACCAGAAATAATTGTGCACTCCGCACTCTTTCTCTTGACTTATTTACCAGAAAAGGGTACAATTACGCGCGGAGGTGTCGAATCAGGCACCTGATTATCGAAGGAGGAAATCATCCCAATGAAAAAGCGTGCTCTTGCTCTCATTCTGGCCCTCGTGATGGGTCTCAGCCTGATCGGCTGCAACAACGACAAGCCCGACAACAGTGCTTCCGATGACACCGTGAAGGGCAAGCTTGCCGCCGCCGCTTCCATGACCAACGACGAGCTTTATGCCAAGGCTCAGGAGGAAATGGCCGCAGGTGCCAAGCTCAACTTCTACTCCACCACCAGCTTTGCCGAAAAGGCCGCCAGCAACTTCATGGTCGACTATCCCGCGCTGGCCGACAAGGTGGTCTACGCCGAAATTGACGACGGCGAGACCTACACCATCCTCTCCAACACCATCGGCTCCGGCGTGGCCGACTCCGCCGACATGGCTCTCGTGCAGAACGGTGCCGACCTCAAGACCTACCTGCTCGATGAGGAAAAGGCCTACAGCTACTTCCCCGATGCCTTCAAGGACGTGGTGCCTGAGCAGTATCAGTCCCCCGCCGTGGTCACCTTCATCAACTCCCTGTTCATCTACAATAACACCTCCGGCTCCATCGGCCTGAACAACGTCTGGCAGCTCACCGAGAGCGAGT
>CAYPLM010000003.1:0-3594 GCA_964411575.1 uncultured Oscillibacter sp.
TGGCCGTCAGCGTCCCGCCGTGCAGCAGCGCGCGGCAAAGCGACAGCGCCTCGGGCGCGCGCGCGCGCGGCGCGCGTGAGGCGCGCAGGTCGATGATCTGCAGCTGCACGCTGCGCACGCCGCGAAATTCGTTGATCTGAAGATAAAACGCCGCATCCACCCGGCTGCCCACGCTCAGCGCGCAGCCCTCCGCCGTGGCGGAAAAGAAGATGGCGTCAAAGCTCACGCGTCCCTTTTGCAGACGCAGCTTGAGATGCTTGTTCTGCCCCACGCTGCTCAGCGCCTCCACCGTCGCGCCCAGAAGGCAGAACACCGGGCGGTTGTTTCCCGCGCCGTAGGGCTCGAGCGCGTCAAGCGCGGCCACCTCCTCGAGCGTGACGAGAGACGGCTGCTCGAGCACGGCGTCCACCTGCAAGGTCGACACGCTGCGCCCCGTGCAGTGGCTTCGCACATACTCGTTCATTTTACGGCGGAAGGCGGGGATGTTCTCCTCGCGGATGGTAAAGCCCGCCGCCAGCGCGTGCCCGCCAAAGCCCGCGAGCAGATCGGAGCACGCCTCCAGCGCGTTGAACAGGTTCAGCGCCCCCGCCGAGCGGCACGAGCCCTTGCCCATGCCGTCGGTGAGATGGATCATAAAGCTGGGACAGGAGAATTTTTCGCACAGGCGCGAGGCCACGATGCCCACCACGCCCTGATGCCACTCGCGGCTGGAAAGCACAATGGCGCTGCGCTCATCGTCGGGCAGCTGCTCAAGCTGCTCGATGGCGCGGCGGAAGATCTCCTGCTCGATGTTCTGCCGTTCGCGGTTGAGCTCGCACAGCTGACGCGCCAGCAGCTCGGCACGCGCGGCATCGGGCGTGAGCAAAAGCTCGGCGGCAAGCTCAGCCTGCCCCATACGCCCGGCGGCATTGATCCGCGGAGCGAGGATAAAGCCCACCTGCGTGCTCGTGAGCGCCTTGCCCTCCAGCCCAGCCTCGCGCAGCAGCGCATGCAGCCCCACAAGACTGCTGCGCCCCACCGCATCCAGCCCGCAGCAGACGATGGTGCGGTTTTCGTCCTCCATGCGCATCACGTCGGCGATGGTGCCGATGGCGGCCAGCGTACAGTAGCGCGCAAACAGCGCGTCCTCATGCTCCGGCCCGCCCAGCGCCAGCACCAGCTTGAGCGCCACGCCCACCCCGGCCAGGTGCTTAAAGGGATAGGGGCAGTCGCTGCGGTGCGGGTCGACCACGGCACAGGCAGCGGGCAGCGTCTCCTTGCACTCGTGGTGGTCGGTGATGACCAGCTCCAAGCCGATAGACGCGGCGTAGGCCGCCTCTTCCACGCCGGTGATGCCGCAGTCCACGGTGATCACCAGACTCACTCCCTGCTCGCGCAGCACACGCAGCGCCTCGCAGCCAAGGCCGTAGCCCTCCTCAATGCGGTGGGGAATGTGATAGGACACGTCCGCCCCGCGCGAACGCAGATAATCGGTGAGAAGGCAGGTGGCCGTGATACCGTCCACGTCGTAATCGCCAAACACGGCGATCCGCTCGCCCCGCTCGAGCGCGCGGCGGACACGCGCCACGGCGCAGTCCATATCGCGCATGAGAAGCGGCGGCAGGCTCAGCCCGCGCTCACGTTCGAGCGTCTCGGCGGCCTGCGTGGCCGTTTCCACGCCCCGCGCCGCCAGCACCTGCGCGATCAGGTGCGGATAGCCCGCCGCCGTCAGCGTCCGTGTGCGTTCCGGTGCGGCCTGCGGCAGCCTCCATTGCTCATATTTCAAGTGTGCCCCCTCCTTTCTGGAGGAAATACTGATTTAATTTATTATTATAACAAATTTCCCGCGAAACGTAAAGACTGTTTTTACGCTTCCTGACCCTCTCCGCCGCCTTTTTTGCCGCCGGGAAAAGTCAGCGCTCCCCTGCCAGCGTCCGCGCGGGCAGGAGATGGCCACGCGGACGTGTCTTGCGTTTTTCCTGCCAACTTCTCCCCTCCCGGCGCATACACTTCCACAAAAGGGGGCGGGCCGGATGGTGGCTTTTGTGGCGTGGGGCGAGCGGTTTTTGGTGGAGGAGCGGCGCGTGTGCGGCGTGCCGGTGCTTTTTGTTTCGCTGCGGCAGGGACGCGGGCGCGACGCGCGGCGGGCGGCGCGGCTTTTGTCACGCACGGGGGTTCGCCGCGCAGCGTTCCCCGAGGCATTTTCCTCCCTTCCGGCGTTTGCCGCGCGGGGCATCCTCCCGGCGGAGCAGACACCCCTGCGGGAGGCGCGCGCGGCGGCGCTGCTGCGGCTTTGTCTGCGGCAGCGCGGGCTCAGACCGGAGGCGCTGACGCTGGTGCTGTGCGGCGCAGCCCCCTCCCGCGCGCTGGCGGAAGCGGCGCACACGCTGTGCACGCGCATGCGCTATCTGCGTCTTGACCTCGACGCCGGAGGCGCGGCGCTTGCCGCGCAGCTGCGGCGCGCGCTGGGTGTTTCGCCCCGGCTGTGTGCACCGCCGTCCGTGCTGCGCGAAAACGAGGCGGCGCTGCTGTTTGCGCCCAGGTGCATCGCGCCCGGTGCGGGGCTGGTGCTGCCGCTTTACGACGACGCGCTGCGCATGACATGGCGCGTGCGCGGCGAGACGCTGCAAACGCCGCAGGCCGCCGCCCTCTTCGGCGCGCTGGGCGCGGAGGAATTCTCGCCTGTGGAGGCAGGGCACTTGACAGGCATGGTATAATGGCTTTAATACATGTGAAGATAAAGAGGAAACCGCTATGGAATTCACCCAGGGCGTGCGTTTTGACACGCTTGCGCTCAGCGAGCCCATGCTGCGCGCATTGAAAAAGAAAAACATCGAAGTCTCCACCCCTGTGCAGGCCGGGTGCATCCCGCCCATGCGCGAGTGGAAGGACGTGATCGCCAAAGCGCCCACCGGCACGGGCAAGACTTTTGCCTTCGGCATCCCGATGATCGAGCATATCGACGCGGAAAGCGAAGAGGTGCAGGCCGTTGTCCTTGCCCCCACGCGTGAGCTTGCCATGCAGATCACAAGCGAGCTGCGCGACCTGTCGGCGTTTCTGCCCAGCATCCGCGCGGTGTGCCTGTACGGCGGCGCGCCCATCGGCAAGCAGATCGATGCGCTGAAGAAAAAGCCGCAGATCGTGGTGGCCACGCCCGGCCGCCTGAGCGACCATATGAAGCGGCGCACCGTGCGCCTTGACAAGGTGCAGACCGTGGTGCTCGACGAGGCCGACCGCATGCTCGACATGGGCTTTGTGCAGGACGTGACGCGCATTCTCGACAAGATGCCCCAGCGGCGCAACCTCGGCATGTTCTCAGCCACCATCTCACGCGAGGTGCTCGACATCAGCTGGGTGTACCAGCGCGACCCCGAGGAGATCACCGTGCGCGCCGACGAGCAGAACAAGCCCGACATCCGACAGTACCGCATCGCCTGCCGCAGCGACGAGCGCGTGCGTCTGCTTGCGCAGATCATCAAAAGCGAGCAGCTTGAGCGCGTGATCGTGTTCTGCAACACCAAGGGCGAGGTGGCGCGTCTGACGAAGTTTCTGGAGATGTACGGTCTTACGGTGGACTGCATCCACGGCGATATCCCGCAGAAAAAGCGCGAGCAG
>CAYPLM010000003.1:3604-29216 GCA_964411575.1 uncultured Oscillibacter sp.
AGGTGATGGCGCGCTTCCGCCGCGGCGAGCTGCCTGTGTTCATTGCCACCGACGTGGCCGCGCGCGGCATCGACGTGGACGACGTGGACGCGGTGTTCAACTATGACGTACCCATGGAAAACGAATACTATGTCCACCGCATCGGCCGCACGGGGCGCGCCCGGCGGCACGGTGTGGCCTACACCTTTGTGGGCGACTACCCCTCCAAGCTGCGCCTCGACAGCATCGCCAAGTTCACCAAAAACGACATCCGTCCCGCCCATGTGGACGAAAGCGGCGCGCTCCTCGAGGGTGAAGCCTGAGCCGGCTGCCCAGGCCGTCAGAAAGCATAAAAAGCGGATCCCACAGCAGTGCTATCGGTCACTGCTGCAGCAATCCGCTTTTTTTGATGCGCTGTCTCTGTCAGCCGTCGTTTTTCCAGAGAATATTTTCGATCGATTCCCTCTTCTGCACGATCGCATAGGCGCGCTCCTCCTTGTAGAGAAACCATTCAAAGCCCTGCCGCAGCTCCTCCGTTTGGCAGGCGTATCGCAGCATCGTCCGGTCCATCTCCCTGTCCATCAGGTTGATGCGGAAATACGGGTAGTCCTCCTCCGTCACCTTCCGCAAAAGAAGCCGGGGCGTTTCAACAAAGGTCATGTTCTCTCTCCCTTTCCAAGAGCAAAGGAAAACGCACAGAGGTCAGGCCGCCTGGCATAACCCCTGTGCGTTTTTGTTTTTCCGCGTTACAGCACGCAGTCGATGGCAACGCGACTGGTGCGGATGTCCTTGCACAGCGCGGACACGGCCACATGGCGCGGGTCGTCGCGGTAGATAAACACATCCTCCATGCTGTCAAAGTCGGAGACGAGCACGGCATCGTAATTGCCCTCGGGGCCAACGTTGCGCGAAACGGTGCTGGCCTTGATCTGCGGGATCACACCGTAAAGCCCCGCGAGGCGGGAGAGAAATTCCTCCTGCTGCGCCTCGGTGCCCTCGCGGAACTTCCACATAACGATATGGCGGATCATCTGGCGTTGTAAACCTCGATGGCCTTCTTGAGGATGTCCATCGCGCGCTCGATCTTCTCGCACTCGAGCACATAGGCCATACGAACCTCATTGAGGCCCTTGCCGGGCGTGGCGTACATCGGCGCGCCGGGGGCGAACATCACGGTCTCGCCGTTGTCGTTGAATTCCTCGAGCAGCCACTGCTGGAACTTGTCGGCGTTGTCCACGGGCAGGGCGGCCATCAGGTAGAACGCGCCCTTCGGGCACTCGAACACCACGCCGGGGATCTCGTGCAGCTTGCGCACGAGCGTGTCGCGGCGCTTCTTGTACTCGTCGCGCACGGCGGCGAAATACTCGGGGCCGACGGTGTAGAGGTTGGCGGAGGCCACCTGGTCGAGCGTGGCAACGGACAGACGGGACTGGCAGTACTTCATGGCGTGGCCCATGAACTCCTTGTTCTTGGAGATCAGGCAGCCAATGCGCGCGCCGCAGGCGGAGAAACGCTTGGAAACGGTGTCGATGACGATGATGTTGTCGGGCGCTTCCTCGGCAAAGGAGCCGAAGGACTGCAGCGGCTCGCCGCCGTAGACGAACTCGCGGTACGCCTCGTCGCCGATGAGGAACAGCTCGTGCTCCTTGGCGATGTCGACGAGCATGCGCATCTCATCGTCAGTGAGCACCACGCCGGTGGGGTTGCCGGGGTTGGTGACCATGATGGCGCGGGTGTGCTCATTGATGAGGGGCTCGATCTTCTCGCGGTCGGCATAGTGGTAGCCTTCCTCGGGGCAGGTGGGGATGGGGCGGATGCTCGCGCCGCAGGTGCGCGTCATGGTGTTGTAGTTGGGGTAGAAGGGCTCGGGGATGAGGATCTCATCGCCGTCGTCGAGGATGCACTGCAAAGCGATGCTCAGGCCCTCGCTGCCGCCGGTGGTAACATAGATCTCGCTCTTGTCAAAGTGCATGTCGAGCTTGTCATAGTAGCCCTGGATCGCATCGATCAGTGCGGGGATACCGGGGGAGGGAGCATATTCGAGCACAGGCTGCTCGAAGCTGCGGATGGCCTCAAAGAAGGCAGGGGGCGTTTTCACGTCGGGCTGGCCGATGTTGAGGTGATAGATGTTGATGCCGCGCGCCTTGGCCGCAACGGCGTAGGGGTGGAACTTGCGCATGGGGGACAGGCCGCACTTCTCGACCTTGCTGGAATACTTCATAAGGGCTCCTCCTTTTTACATGACGATGCGGCGCGCCGCTGCGTGGCGCGCCAGCCTGCACCGCTATTATAAACCGCCCGCCCGAAAAAAGCAACGCATATACGCGCAGTTTTTATGCATTTTCAGGAACTTTTTTCCGCTGCGCGCGTCTAACAGGCAAACAAGCCAAGGAGGTCACCTCAATGAAACGATTTTTTGCTCTGCTGCTTGCCGCCTCGCTGCTGCTGGTGGGCTGCGCCGCGCCGACGGACGAGAACGCACTGTCCGTTGCAAAGGCCGCCGCGCCCGACCTTCCCGAAGCGCCGAGCCAGGCCGAATTTGAAAAGGCTGTAAGCAAGCTCGACGCCAAAGAGCTCGGCGACGAGAAATACAGCGAGGAGTGGGACAAGCTGTGGGACGAGTATGTGGCGAAGGAAAAAGCCTACCGCGAGGCGATCACCGCCCTACGCGGCGAGGGCATCGACACGGCGTACACGCGCAGCTTTGCCGACTACACACGCACGACAGCGCGCACGCTGCTCTCCGGCGGCACGGAAACGGTGGTCTACTCCCCTGCCAATCTCTATCTCGCGCTCTGCATGCTCGCTGAAACGGCGGAGGGAGACAGCCGCGCGCAGCTTCTCTCCCTTCTGGAGCTGGAGAGCACGGACAACGCGCGCACGGTGTCGAGCGCGCTGTGGCGCAACCTTTATGAAGACGACGAGGACGGCCGCACGCATCTGGGAAGCTCCCTGTGGCTCAGCGACGACGTGACCTTTGCGCAGGAGACGGTGGACACGTTGGCGCAGGAGTATTACGCCGACACCTTCTCCGTCCCCATGGGGAAGGCGCGCACCGACAAGGCCATTCAAAACTGGCTCAGCGAGGCCACCGGCGGGCTGCTCAAGGACGCAGCAGCGGGCGTGACGGCCGACCCCGAAACGGTGATGCTGCTTCTCACGACGCTTTATTTTCAGGCGCGGTGGCGCACGGAGTTTTACGACGGCAACACGCAGGAGGACACCTTCACCAACGCCGACGGCAGCGAAACGCGCATCGACTTCATGCACATCACCGACGAGAACCACAACTGCACCCTCGGCGAAAACTACGCCGTGGCCAGCCGGTACTTTAGAGACGGAAAGCGCATGACCTTCCTGCTGCCAGACGAGGGGACGGCGCTCGACGACGTGCTGGCAAACGATGTCGCGATGGCCGCGCTGCTGGGCCTTGCGGAGGACAACGCGCGTGCAGATCTTATCTGGAGCGTGCCGAAGTTTGACGTGACGGGCGAGCTCGACCTCAGCATGGCGCTCAGGGCGCTGGGCGTGGAAGACGTGTTCGACGCGGGGCGCGCTGACTTCTCTCCGCTGACCGACGCGGACGTTTTCGTCAGCAGGGTGCACCACGCCGCGCGCGTGAAGCTGGACGAGGAGGGATGCGAAGGGGCGGCCTTCACGGACATCGCGCTCTGCGCTACAGGCATGCCCGTGGAGCAGCCGAAGGTGGCGCTGCGGCTTGACCGCCCGTTTGCCTTCGTCATCAGCGGCGCGGACGGCCTGCCGCTGTTCTTCGGCGCGGTGAAAAACCTGTAAACCCATCAAAAAGCGGCCTGATGCCGCTTTTTTGGAACTTTCTTCTATCTGGATTTCAAATAGAATCCCGCGGCAAAATCAGGGAAAACAATTTGCCATTTTTATTGGACCTTCCTATAATAGAATACATAAAAGGCTCCACAGAGCCTAATCCGTTATGGAACAGAAGGAGAGAAACAATGAAAAAGGCACATCTCGGCGTCATCATCGCCGGCGCTGCCGTGGGTATCGCTGCGGTGGTGCTCACCCTGCTCGGCAACCCCAACAACATGGGCTTCTGCATTGCCTGCTTCCTGCGCGACATCGCCGGTGCGACCGGTCTGCACAGCGCGGCAAAGGTGCAGTACGTCCGTCCTGAGATCATCGGTCTCGTTCTCGGCGCGTTCATCATGTCCGTGGCCACCAAGGAATTCAAGGCGCGCGCGGGCTCTTCCCCCGCAGTCCGCTTCGTGCTCGGCGCGCTGGTCGTCATCGGCGCTCTGGCCTTCCTCGGCTGCCCGCTGCGCATGGTGCTGCGTCTGGCCGGCGGCGACCTCAACGCGCTGGTCGGTCTGGCTGGCTTTGTGGTCGGCATCCTCGCCGGTATCGCCTTCCTCAAGAAGGGCTTCACTCTCAAGCGCTCCTATGACGCACCCAAGACCGAAGGCGCCGTGCTGCCCATCGTGATGACGGTTCTGCTGGTGCTCTTCCTCGCCGTCCCCGCCCTGTTCAAGTCCTCTGAGGCCGGCCCCGGCTCCATGCGCGCCAACTTCTTCGTTGCGCTGCTCATCGCCCTCGTGGTCGGCGCCCTCGCGCAGAAGAGCCGCCTGTGCATGGTCGGCGGTCTGCGTGATGCCATCATGCTCAAGGACTTCCACCTGCTCTACGGCTTCGCCGCCATCTTCGTTGTCACCCTCATCGGCAACATCGCCACCAGCAAGTTCAACCTCGGCTTTGCCCTCCAGCCCGTTGCGCACAGCGCGCATGCGTGGAACTTCCTGGGCATGGTGACCGTGGGTCTTGGCAGCGTGCTGCTCGGCGGCTGCCCCCTGCGTCAGCTCATCCTTGCCGCACAGGGCAACGGTGACAGTGCCGTGACCGTGTTCGGCATGATTGTCGGCGCGGCCATCTCCCACAACTTCGGCCTGGCCGGCAACCCCGACGCCAAGAACGACGCCGGTGAGCTGGTCGTGGGCGGCATCTCCAACGCCGGCAAGGTCGCGGTAGTTCTGGCCATTGTCATCATGGTGATCATCGCCGTGATGAACCTGCCCAAGAAGGAGGAGGCCAAGTAATGATCGACGCTCGCGGCTACTCCTGCCCCCCGCAGTCCGCTTCGTGCTCGGCGCGCTGGTCGTCATCGGCGCTCTGGCCTTCCTCGGCTGCCCGCTGCGCATGGTGCTGCGTCTGGCCGGCGGCGACCTCAACGCGCTGGTCGGTCTGGCTGGCTTTGTGGTCGGCATCCTCGCCGGTATCGCCTTCCTCAAGAAGGGCTTCACTCTCAAGCGCTCCTATGACGCACCCAAGACCGAAGGCGCCGTGCTGCCCATCGTGATGACGGTTCTGCTGGTGCTCTTCCTCGCCGTCCCCGCCCTGTTCAAGTCCTCTGAGGCCGGCCCCGGCTCCATGCGCGCCAACTTCTTCGTTGCGCTGCTCATCGCCCTCGTGGTCGGCGCCCTCGCGCAGAAGAGCCGCCTGTGCATGGTCGGCGGTCTGCGTGATGCCATCATGCTCAAGGACTTCCACCTGCTCTACGGCTTCGCCGCCATCTTCGTTGTCACCCTCATCGGCAACATCGCCACCAGCAAGTTCAACCTCGGCTTTGCCCTCCAGCCCGTTGCGCACAGCGCGCATGCGTGGAACTTCCTGGGCATGGTGACCGTGGGTCTTGGCAGCGTGCTGCTCGGCGGCTGCCCCCTGCGTCAGCTCATCCTTGCCGCACAGGGCAACGGTGACAGTGCCGTGACCGTGTTCGGCATGATTGTCGGCGCGGCCATCTCCCACAACTTCGGCCTGGCCGGCAACCCCGACGCCAAGAACGACGCCGGTGAGCTGGTCGTGGGCGGCATCTCCAACGCCGGCAAGGTCGCGGTAGTTCTGGCCATTGTCATCATGGTGATCATCGCCGTGATGAACCTGCCCAAGAAGGAGGAGGCCAAGTAATGATCGACGCTCGCGGCTACTCCTGCCCCATGCCCGTTGTCATGGTGCAAAATGAGGTCAAGAAGAACGCCCCTGCCACCCTCGAGGTGCTCGTCGACAGCCAGACCTGCGTGGAGAACGTCACGCGCTTTGCCCAGAGCAAGGGCTATACCGTCTCCACTGCCGCCGAGGGCGAGGACTTCCGCCTGACGCTGAAAAAGTAAACATCCATACGCCAATGGGGCTGCTGCAATGTAATTTGCAGCAGCCCCGTCAGCATGTCAAAAAAGCGGCGTCAGCCGCTTTTTTGACAGCGCTCAGCGCGCGTCTCCGCTTTTTTTATAGGGTGGCGAATGACGGTTTTTCGTTTCTCCGGGGCGACCTTCCGCGCGTCGGAGAGGTAGATCTCGTGGTGGAAACGCGCGTCGGTGATGTCCGTTTCGTACCCGTTTTCGCGTGCAAACGCCTCCATACGCGCCACGGTGGCGGACTCGTCATCGTAGGGGCCCACATGCATGCACTGCACGCACAGCCCCTCATGATAGGTAAAAAACTCCACATCATCGAGCGTCAGCTTCTTCTTGCGCGCCGCTTCCGCCACGGCCCAGTCGAAATCCGCCCGTGTGACAAAATCCGGCAGGCGGATCAGGGAGATCCACTGATACTCCTCCTTGTGGGCGTAGTCCACGCCACGCACGCCCTCCTGCCACCAGAAGCCCTCCAGCGGCGGCACCACATAGTCAAAATAGCCGTCGATGCGGTGGTCGCCGAGCTTGCTCATCTTGATGGTGAAGGCCACGCCGTAGAGCTTGCTCATAGCCGCCTGATACGCGCCGCCCTCCTCGTTGGGGTCTCCCCTGCCGCGCACGGCGATAAAGTTCATCGGCGGCACGTCGACGATACCGGGCACTGCCTTTGGCAGGTAAAACTCCCTGTACTCCTTTTTATAGTCAAATACCATCAAGCCCATCTCCTTTCCCGCGCAGCAACACTCCGCAGCGTCAGATTCATTGTAGCCCACTTTCCGTACCCTGTCAACCAATCGAAAAGCCCCTCGCCTCAGTCCGCCCGACCATTTACAGGCGAAATAAAAACATTGCCAAATGGATTATCTTTTTTCATCTCATGTGTGCTATATTAAAAGCGACATAAGACAAGGAGGTAAGCTATGTCTGTATATCACGATCTTTTAGATAGCGTGGAGCTTCCACGAGTGGCGCTGTTTCGGCAGAAGCTGAATGATCAGACCCTGCAAAATGTAGAGGGAACCCTGTTGGCAAAATTGCAGGCGCTGGATGTAGAAATCCGGCCCGGTATGAGAGTTGCGATAACCGGCGGAAGCCGTGGTATAGATGGTTACACGACCCTCATGAAAACCACTATAGAATTTTTGAAATCCCGGGGCGCTCAGCCGTTTATCGTGCCGGCCATGGGAAGTCACGGCGGCGGCGTTGCTGAAAAGCAGACAGAGCTTTTGGCGCATTTGGGGATCTCCGAAGAAACCATGGGCGTTCCGGTGCTCTCTTCCATGGAGGTAGTTGAGCTTGGCCTCACAGACAGGGGCTTGCCTGCGTATATTGACAGGAACGCCTATGAAGCAGACGGGATCGTGCTGCTAAACCGGATCAAATGCCATACGGGTTTTCGCGGAGATTACGAAAGCGGTTTGGTAAAGATGATGGCCATTGGCCTGGCAAAACACAGAGGCGCCGAGCTGACGCACCGGCTGCTCATGAAGAACATGGCAGAAAACATTGTCTCTGTGGGAAAAATCGTTTCCGCGAAAGCGAATATCCTGTTCGGGGTCGGCTCCATTGAAAACGGGTATGGAAAAATTGCCGATGTAGCCGTGCTGACCAGAGACGCGATTTGGGCGGAAGAGCCTCACTATTTGCGCCGGGCAAACCAGATGATGCCGGCGATCCCGCTCAAAGAGGTCGAGGCAGGGATCATCAAGTATTTTGGCAAAGAGATCAGCGGAACAGGTGTTGACACCAACGTCATTGGCCGCTATTCCTATCGGTTTATGACGGGTGGCCCGGACATTGCAAACCTTGGCCTTCTGAATCTTACCGAAAGCAGTAATGGCAACGCCATCGGCATGGGGTTTGCAGATTATATCACCTCTAAGATTCGGGATGTTATCCGCTTTGATGATATTTATGCCAATGGCCTCACGACATTGGCATCACGAGCCTCTATGATGCCGATCACGTTGGAAAGCGACCGGATGGTTTGCCAGATCTGCATCAAGGCCAGCGGAAAGCTGGAAACAGAGCAGAACCGTATGGTGATCCTTCGCGATACAAAACATTTGGAAGAGCTGTATCTCTCCGAAGCCGCAGCAAAGAGCATTTCGGCCGATGCCAGGGTGGAGCAAATCAGCGGCTACTCTGAAATACCTTTTGATGAAAAGGGAAATCTGCTCCTTTTCGAATAAGCGTTTCAGCATATTTTTGACAGAAAGAGACGATCCGAGGTTTATCCCGGATCGTCTCTTTTTCACTCAGTAACTGTCTCTATATTCCTGAATCAGCTCAATAAATCGCTGCTGGCTCTTGCTGGGGGTTACTCCCGCGCGTTGGCAAAGGCTCACGGAATAAAACGGGGGATTTTCCAATGCTACATAGCGCAGCTCACTGAAGCTTTCGTCATAGCCCTTGGGGCAGAACGTCACCGTGCCCATCCCCCCGGAGAGGACCAGGAGACTGGTATGGATCGTCTGCGTCTCCATCGCAAAATTGGGCATGAAATCCGCTTTCTCAAAATACTGGTTTGTGATCTCTCTGAGTACGGATTTTTTCTTCAGCAGAATGAATGAGTCCCTTTGGAAGGTACGGATCGGATAGCGCGGAGGTTTTTCATGGCCGAATGGCACAGCCTCTTTATACAGCGGGTGCTTTTCCGTAAGGGCAAGATAGATTTCATCTTTTGCAATCGTCAGTCTCTTGATATCCAGATAGTCGTTCAGGGTCGCTACGATGCAGAAATTGAGGTCATTGCTTTGCACGTTGCGTACCAGTTCAGGCTCGACATTTTCCTGAATAATGATATCCGTACCGGGGTATTCCGCTTTAAAGGTCGGAAGGATCTTGGAAATATAGCGGATGGTCCGTTCGCTGTTGCTGCCGAACAGCACCGTATCGGTTTGGGCGTTGCGCAGCTCAGAGATGCCCTGATACATGAGATCCCGCTTTTGCAGAATATCCTTCCCCGCCTCATAATACAGCTTTCCAAACTGAGTAGGCGTAACGCTGTGTTTTCCACGAATGATCAATTCTACGCCCAGCTTTTTTTCTAATCGTCCCAGAAAATTGCTGAGAGACGGCTGCGTAAGATAGAGCTTTGTCGCTGCCCGGGAAAAGCTTTTTTCTTCGATCAGTGTAACAAAATATTCAATTTCGTGCAGATCCACATACCCACCTCCTCTTTGATATTATACCATACAAACGAAATGACGGACATTCCTTTGGAAAATGATTTTATAGGTTTTTGAAAATTGCATAAAGACCGATGTTGGAGTATTTTAGAAATGGGCAAAGCAAACGAAAAGGGGGTTCTTCATGAAACCATCAGAAGAGGTACAGGCATACCGGAATTACATGCTGAGCACCAGGCGCTATCTGCACGCCCACGCAGAAAGGAGCGAAGCCGAAAAAGAAACGACTGCCTTTATCCGCTCCGAGCTTGAAAAGCTTCCCGGTGTAGAAATTCATCCATTAGGTTGGGAGCTTGGTGTCTTAGCTCTGATTCGCGGGTCCGTTCCCGGAAAGACCCGGATGTTCAGAGCGGATATTGATGGGCTGCCAATGGACGAGGAGAGCGGGCTGGAATATGCCTCTGAGCATCCGGGGGTGTGTCATTCCTGCGGGCATGATATTCACACCTCCATACTTCTGGGGCTCGCCAATTACCTTTCCGACAAACGGGATAGTCTTCCAGGAAACGTTTGGCTGCTCTTTCAGCCAGCGGAAGAATCCTTAGTAGGTGCCAGGAAAATGATCTCGTTAGGCTGCCTGGAACAGGAGCCTAAGCCAGAGGCGATCTATACGATCCACTGCGACCCGGTCTACCCGGTCGGAACATTTGGGTTAATTTGCGGACGAGCCAACACGAGCTGCGACAAGCTTCGTATCGTGGTCAGGAGTGCGGGCGGTCACGGAGCGAAAAGCCATCTGTGCTGTGACTCGGTGCTTACGATGGCGGAGCTCCTGGTTCTTTTGAAAAATGTTGTGGCACATGACAACAATTTTATGCTGCCGACCACCCTTACCTTCGGACGCATTGAAGGCGGCGTTGCGGGCAACGTCATTCCAAAACAGGTGATAGCAGAAGGGACCCTGCGCACCATTTATCCGGAGAGCCGCATTCGGCTGAAGGAAAGTATCCGACGGGCGTGCTCAGGCGCCGCAGAAACGCTGGATGCGGAAATCGACCTGGAGTTTCTGGGGGACGGCGTGCCCTCTGCCAATAATGACGAAGTGTTGTTTGAAGAGGTTCGGACTTTAATGGGAGACGCCTGCAACATCATGCCGCTTCCTCTGTCCGGTTCTGAGGATTTTGCCTTATATCAGGAGAAGCTGCCGGGGCTGTATATTCGCTTGGGTACTCACAATACGGCCGACCCGGCTACACAACTCAGTCTCCATAACGCAAAGATACGCTTTGACGAAGAGGCGATGTTGTATGCGTTGGAGTTATATAGAAAAATCATATTTGGAGGAGAACAATGAAAAAGAAGACATTCAATTTCCCGCATACGATTGTTTTCATGTTAGCGCTGATCCTGCTGTTTGCTATCATGACCTGGGTGATCCCGGCCGGCGAATTTGATACAGAAGTCGTAGACGGAAGAACCCTGTACATCCCCGGAACCTATCATCTGGTCGAGCAGTGCGGTCAGAGTGTGTGGAAAACCTTGCAGTCCATTCAGGCCGGCTTTATCAAAAATGCAGCTATTTTCTTTATGATCTTTATCACTGGCGGCGCGGTGTATATGCTTGAGGAAACCCATGCGCTGGATGCTATCTTTGGAAAATTTGCAAAGCTTCCCAAGAAAGCGACGCCTCTGGTGGTTGGCATGGTCATGCTGTTCATGTCCATGGTTGGCTCTACCGGTGCTTTCAGCAACCCCATTGTCGCGCTGATGCCCATCGGCATTCTGCTTTCCTCCGCCCTTGGCATGGATAAAACGGTCGGCTTTATCATGGTGTACTACGGCTCCTACATCGGCTTCAATGTTGGCGCGACCAACGTGTTTACTGTCGGCATTGCTCAGAGTATTGCTGAGTTGCCCGAATTCTCCGGTCTGGGTGTCAGATATTTGTTCCACGCGGTAAACTTCCTGATTACCTTCATCTTCGCCTACAACTACATGAAAAAAATCCAGAAGGATCCCACCACTTCCCTCAACTATGAGCCGGGCATGGATGTCAGCGCGTATATGGGGGCTGGCATTTCCGGTATTGATGACACTTCTGACAAAAAGATCAGTGCGTCCCAGCTGCTCTCCTTTGGCGGATTCATTGTTGCCGTTATTGCCATTGTGGCAGGCGCGCTGAAGGCCAACTGGGCTGTTGCGCAGTTTACTGCCGTGTTTGTTGCGCTGGCAATTTACCTGGCGATCGTCAACCGCATGGGGCCGAATGAAGCTGTGAAGGTGTTCATTAAGGGCTGCTCCACCATGACAGGCGCCGCATTGATCATCGGCTTTGCCGGTACCCTGCCCACCCTTCTTTCGAACGGCAAGATCATGCACACCGTGATCTACTGGCTGTCCGTTCCTATTTCAAAGGTCGGCCCCGCTTTCGGTGCAGTCCTTATGTTCTGGGCGAACCTGATCATCAACCTGTTTATCCCCTCGGGTTCCGGACAGGCTGCCGCTGTTATGCCGATCATGGTTCCCATTGCCGATATGTGCGGGATCACTCGCCAAGTCGCCGTTCAGGCATTCCAGTTCGGTGATGGCATTTCCAACAATATCGTTCCTACCGCCGGTACGCTCATGGGCTGCCTGGCTGTTGCAGACATGAACTACGGCAAGTTTGCAAAGTGGGGACTGAAGCTCCTGCTGGCGCAAATCGGTCTTGCCTCCATTGCGGTGTATGTGCTGCAAACGATCGGCTGGACCGGCATGTAAAGCCGTTCGGGCATGCGCGGTAATTGAAATCAACTGTCGCAGCTGCCTCTCTGTCAGCCAATCGAAAAGCCCCGCTGCAAGGTATCTCTCCCTTGCGGCGGGGCTTTCCCTTTACTTTGCGCTGTGCAGCAGGTCGTCCAAAGCAGAGTCCATCGCGGTACCCACATTCTGCATGGTGCGGCCCACGCAGGTTTTCATGGTATTCTGCTTCGGGACGACGAGCATACCCACCGCCGCGCCGGTGACAAACCCGGCGCCGATCCCGCACCAAAATGCGGAACAGCTCATCCTCGTCACACTCCTTCCGGCACGCAGGTAGTATGCCCGGCGGACGGCAGTGCAAACGCGGAAGTGTTTGCCAAAAACAAAAAAGTTGGATTCGCAATATGCAAATCCAACTTTTCTCTTATTCCTTTTTGTCTGTCGTTTCGGTCAGGCGCGTGCGGGTCAGGTCGACGCGGCTGTAGTAGAGCAGCGTCAGCGCGCTGCACACCAGCCAGCCCGCAGGGTAGCCCATGGCGATGGGCAGGATGGTGTTGGAGATGAAGTTGGACACGACAAACAGGTACACCTGCCGGAACAACACGAACGAGCAGAGCATGATCACCATCGGTGCGCGCGTATTGCCCGCGCCGCGCAGGGCGCCGGAGTAGATCTGGTTGACGCAGCAGAGCACATAGAACGGCGTGAGGCGGCGGAGGAAGAGAGTGCCGAAGGAGACGACCTCGGCCTTGTCGTTGAAAAACTCCACGATCTGCGGCGCGCCGAATATCACCACCGCAGAGAGCAGCACCGTCACCAGCATGGACATCCAGGTGGCCGCGCGCACGCCCTTTTTGGCGCGCTGAACCTGACTGCAGCCGAGGTTTTGCCCGACGAAGGTAGTAGATGCCAGCGCCAGCGACTGCATCGGCAGGAAGATGAGCTGGTCGACCTTGTGGTACGCCGTCCAGCCGCCCATGACGTCGGAGCCGAAGGCGTTGATATAGGACTGGACAAAGACGTTGGAAAACGACGTGATGGCCATTTGCAACGCGGCGGGGATTCCCACGCGGACGATCTTGGCCAGCATATCGCGGTGGAGCCGCAGCTCACGCGGTACAAGGCGGATGCACGAGTTGCTGCGCAGCAGCGTGACGATGACCAGCACCGCCGAAATAGCCTGAGCGATGATGGTGGCATACGCCACGCCGGCCACGCCCATATGGAACTTGATGACAAAGAGCAGGTCGAGCGCGGTGTTGATCACCGCGCTGGCCACCAGAAAGTAGAACGGGCGCTGGGAATCTCCCACGGCGCGCAGGATACCGCTGCCCATGTTATAGAACAAAAGCCCCGTCACACCGGCAAAATAGATGATCAGGTACGTCGTCTGCTCGGGCAGGACGTTGGCGGGCGTTTTGATGAGCTTGAGCATGGTGGGCGTCATGACGATGCCGATGAAGGTGAAGGTGGCGCTGAGGATGGCGGTGAGGACGAGGCTGGTGTGGACGGCCTGACGCACCTTTTCTTCATTTTTCGCGCCGTAATACTGCGAGATCACCACGCCCGCGCCGGAGGCAAGCCCCATGAACGCGCCGATGAGCATATTGATGATGGGCGCGACGGTGCCCACGGCAGAAAAGGCCGTGTCGCTGACGTAGTGGCCGACGACCCAGGTGTCGACCATGTTGTACATCTGCTGGAAAATATTCCCTGCCAGCAGCGGCAGGGCAAAGGTGATCAGGTGGCGCAGAATGCTGCCGGAAGTCATATCCACATCGCGGCGCGCCGCGTGGGAGAAACGAAAACCACTCATGATATGCACTCTCTTTTCTTATTTTTATCTTAGTATCTCACCTTTTTTCCATTTTGGCAAGAGGGGAAAATGTTGTGCGATGCACAGGCAGATACTGTTAAATTGGCATATTTATACGAATAGTGGTAAATATATATCTATTTCAGGTTTTTCAAAATTCTAAAGCGCTGATTTGTGCAGAAAATTAAAATATACTATAGACATTTTTTCATTGATCTGGTACAATGAAGGCAGAATATCGAAAGGAGACCTTCCTATGCCCATCTGTGTCAAAAGTGAAGTCGGGCCGCTCAAGCGCGTGCTGCTGCAGCGTCCCGGACGCGAGCTCGAGCATCTGAGCCCCAACACCATGGAGGAGCTGCTCTTTGACGACATCCCCTACCTGCACGGCGCGCAGCGTGAGCACGATCATTTTGCCGCAGTGCTGCGCGAAAACGGGATCGAAGTATCGTACCTCGACGAACTGACCGCCCAGGCGCTCGCCGCCGCCCCTGCCCTGCGCGAGCCCTTCATCGACGAGGTTATCGCACGCGCGGGTGACACGGCGCAGGGCTACCGTGGCGCCCTGCACGAGTACCTCATCAGCATCGATGACCCGCTCACTCTTGTGCGCCGCACGATGGAGGGCGTGCGCTGCGACGAGGTGCGCCCCGCCCCGGCCGGGCTGACGCGCCGCATCCGCCCCGGCGAACGCTTTTTGATGCCCCCCATCCCCAACCTCTATTTCACGCGCGACCCCTTCGCCTGCATCGGCGACGGCGTGAGCCTGAACCACATGTTCTCGGCCACGCGGCGGCGCGAGACGGTGTACGGCGGCTGCGTGCTGCGCCACCACCCCGACTTTTCCGGACAGGTGCCTCTTTACTACACACCAGACGACTGCTTCTCCATCGAGGGCGGCGACGTGCTCAACCTCAGCGCTGAGACGCTGGCGGTGGGCGTTTCGCAGCGCACGCAACCCGAGGCGGTGGAGCTTCTTGCCCGGCGCATCTTCGCCGACGAACTTTCGAGCATCCGGCGTGTGCTGGTGCTGGAGATCCCCTGTGCGCGCGCCTTTATGCACCTTGACACCGTGCTCACGCAGGTCGACCGCGACAAGTTCACCGTGCACCCTGGCATTCTCGGCGCGCTGCGCATCTTCGAGCTCACCGGGCGCGGCGCAGACGCGCTGCACGTCAGCGAGCTGAGCGGCACACTGAACGTGGTGCTCGCCGACGCATTGGGCGAGGAGCGCGTCACGCTCATCCGCTGCGGCGGCGGCAGTGAGATCGCGGCGGCACGCGAGCAGTGGAACGACGGCGCAAACACCCTGTGCATCGCCCCCGGCCGCGTGGTCACTTACGACCGCAATTATGTCACAAACCGCATCCTCGAGGACAACGGCATCACCGTGCTGCGCCTGCCCAGCGGCGAGCTTTCACGCGGACGTGGCGGCCCGCGCTGCATGAGCATGCCCCTCGAGCGCGCGGCACTGTAAAAAAATAAAACAACAAGGAGGGCCCCACCATGCCTGTCAACATCCGCGGAAGACATTTTCTCAAGCTTCTCGACTACACCCCTGCCGAGATCCGCTACCTGCTCGACCTGTCCAAAAACTTCAAGGATCTCAAGCGCGCGGGCGTGCCGCACCGCTATCTGGAGGGCAAGAACATCGTGCTCCTCTTCGAAAAGACCTCCACGCGCACGCGCTGCGCGTTTGAAGTGGCCGGGAGAGACCTTGGCTGCGGCGTGACCTACCTCGACCCCGGCAGCAGCCAGATGGGCAAGAAGGAGAGCATCGCCGACACGGCGCGCGTGCTCGGCCGCATGTACGACGGCATCGAGTATCGCGGCTTCAGCCAGAAGCTGGTGGAGACGCTGGCCGAATACGCGGGCGTGCCCGTGTGGAACGGCCTGACCGACGAATTCCACCCCACGCAGATGCTCGCCGACCTTCTGACCATTGAGGAGAAGAAGGGGCATCTCAAGGGCATCCGCTTCACCTACTTTGGCGACGCGCGCAACAACATGGGCAACTCTCTCATGGTGGCCTGCGCGAAGATGGGTCTGCACTTCACCGCCTGCGCCCCCAGGGAGCTCTTCCCCGCCGAGGAGCTTGTGGCTGAGTGCCGCGTCCTTGCCGAGCAGAGCGGCGGCAGCGTGACGCTGACCGAGGATGTTGCCGAGGGCGCACGCGACGCCGACGTGCTCTACACCGACATCTGGGTGTCGATGGGTGAGCCGGACAGCGTGTGGGCCGAGCGCATCCGTCTGCTCACGCCCTATCAGATCAACGCCGCCGTGATGGCGCAGGCCAAGCCCGACGCGCTGTTCATGCACTGCCTGCCCTCCTTCCACGACACCAACACCACCATCGGCCGCGACATCGCCGAAAAGTTCGGCATTAAGGAGATGGAGGTCAGCGACGAGGTGTTCGAGGGGCCGCAGTCGGTGGTGTTTGACGAGGCGGAAAACCGCATGCACACCATCAAGGCCGTAATCTACGCCACGCTGAAGTAAGGAGGCTGCCATGTCGTTTACGCTTCCCGCTTACAAAGCTCCCGATTTTTCCGCCCCGGCGCTGCAAAACGCGCCCGACGCGCGCTGGGCGCGTGCCGAGCAGGACGGCGTTGCGCCCGAGGGCTACCACTCCACCTCGATGTATCCCGAATACTTCAAGCTCGACGGCGTGTGGCGTCTGGCGGAGGAGAGCCGGATGGACTCCTCTGTGGTCTGGCGCGAGGACGGGCGGCTGGACGTGGTGGAAAACCGCAACCTTCGCTGCGGCGACCGCGTGCTGCTCGGGCGCAGCGAGGATGGCCACGAGGGCGTGTTTCTCCACACCCACGGCTTTGACGACGGCGCGCAGGACAATGGCGAGCAGTTCGTCTTTCGTCAGGGGCGCAGCCGCGAGACCTCTTACGCCCGCGACTACGACCGTCTGATCGAGCTGCTGCGCCACGAGCGCGAGCACGGGCGCATCGTGTGGGTGATGGGCCCGGCGTTCAGCTTCGATGCCGACGCCCGCCGTGCCATGCAGTCGCTCATCGACGCGGGCTATGCCCACGGGCTGATGGCCGGCAATGCCCTTGCCACGCATGACCTTGAGGGCGCGCTGCTGCACACCGCCCTCGGGCAGGACATCTACACCCAGGCCTCCCAGCCCAACGGGCACTATCACCACCTTGACGTGATCAACAAGGTGCGCCGCAGCGGCTCGATCCCGCAGTTCATCAAGGACTACGACATCGACAACGGCATTCTCTACGGCTGCGTGAAGAATAACGTCCCCTTCGTGCTCACCGGCTCCATCCGCGACGACGGGCCGCTGCCCGAGGTCATCGGCGATGCCTATGCCGGGCAGAGCGCCATGCGCGAGCTGGTCAAGGGCGCGACCACGGTGATCTGCCTTGCCACCATGCTGCACACCATCGCCACGGGCAACATGACTCCTTCGTACCGCGTGCTTCCCGACGGTACCGTGCGCCCGGTGTATTTTTACGCGGTGGATGCGGACGAGTTCGTGGTCAACAAGCTGCTCGACCGTGGCAGCCTGACCGCCACCACCATGGTCACCAACGTGCAGGACTTCATCTACCTCGTCGCCCGCGGTCTCGGCACGGTGTAACGCCGCCCCGCAGGGCACCTCTTCCATACAAGAGCGCGCTGCAAGACAGTGCCTAACAGAAAAGATCCCCGGCCAGCCCTGAAAAAGGGTTGGTCGGGGACTTTTTTGCAGGGTTCTTTCAGGCGGTCGTATCCGGCTCGGGCTCCTGCGCGGCCCGTTCGGCGAGACGCGCGTCCATGTGCTCGTGCAGCAGCTGCGAGAGGAGGGCCATGAAGGGGATAAAGAAGATGATACCCACCACGCCGAACAGCTGTCCGCCCATCAGCACAGCCAGCAGCGTCCAGAACGGCGAGAGCCCCACGCTGCCGCCCACTACATGCGGGTAGATGAGCTGGTTTTCGACAAACTGCATCACCTCGTACACGAGGAAGCACAAAAGCGCCTTCTCCGGTTCGGCGAGCAGCGTGAGCACCACGCCCACCGCGCAGGAGACGAATGCGCCGATGTACGGCACGAAGGCCATCACCGCCGTCAAAACTGCGGTGAGCGCGGCATAGGGGATGCCGAAAAGGGAGAACGAGACAAAAATCATGCTGCCCAGGATCAAAACCTCCACGCACTGCCCCGAGAGGAAGCGCGCGTAGGTGTCGTGTGCGGCGCGGGCGATGTGGATGAGCCTCTGCGCCGCCGTAGGACGGCAATACGCCTGCAAAAGGCGCGTGGTCTGCCGCCCGAGCTCACGCCGCCCGGCGAGCACATAAAACATGATCACCAGCGCAACGCCCGCGTTGACAAGGCGGGAGACCGTGCTGCCGGCAAAGCTGACCACCGAGCCGATGACCACGCCCGCGCCGCTGAGCGCCTGTGAAAGCGCAGTTTTCCAGTCGAGCTCGGAGAGCCACTCGGTGACGGCGCTGGTGTCGATGCCGTAGCTTTGCAGCTCCGCCGCCCAGCCGGGCCACTGCACCTTGACGAGCTCCACCGCGCTTTTCACCGACGACGTCAGCTGCGGAATGGCCATCACACACACCAGTGCGATCACCGCCGCCACGATCAGAAGCGTGAGGGTGAGGCTGACAAGGTCGACGCGCTTTTCGTTCCACTTCGGGAACTGACGCGCCAGACGCTTGGCGATGCCCTGCATGGGGATGCTGAGTACAAATGCCAACAGCAGCCCTGTGAGCGCGGGACTGATCATTTCGGCGCAGTGCGCGAGAAACGAGGCCACATAGTTGAGGTGGTTGAGCGCCGTGAAAAGCAGGACGCCGAAGGCCACCAGAAGGAGCTGCTGCCGGAATCTTTTGTCCATATCAAACCTCTATCATGCCGCAGCGCGGCAAAATCAGAATGAGCTGTCAGGAAAGTGCTGCGCGCCCTCGGCGGCGCGTGTATGGGAGGGAGCAGCGCAGCGGTAGGCGGCCAGATAGCCCAGCGCACACACCGCCAGCGCGCACAGCACGTCGAGCACGGAGTGCTGCTTCATGAAAACGGTGGAAAGCGAAATGCACAGCGCCGTCAGCCCCGCGCCCCATTTCCACGCGCGCGTCTGAAGCGCCTACTCGCAAAACGGGATCAGATCGTCGAGCGCGCAGTACATGTGGCGGTACGAGCGCTGCGGCTGAAAGCGTTCCAGAAACAAAAACGCGAGCCCGAACACCGGCCAGAACAGCAGCAGCCTCACATGGGAGCATTCCGGCGTGTTCAGCCGGCTGAGGCGGAAGCGGCGGTAGTCCACCGGCGAGGAAAAGATACCAGTTCTATTTTGCATGATGATGCATCCATTTGTCAATTGTTTTTGCAGCGCTGCGGGAGGGAAAATTTTCTCCGGCGGCGCGCATGCGGGAAAGCTGTGCTTCGTCGCGCAGCGTGGCAAGGGCGAGGAAGGCAAGCTGGGCGGGCGTGTCGGCCGTGAATGCGCACGCCCTGCGCCTGCGCCGTCTGCCGCGAGGGCCGTTCGCGCAGCTCTTCATTGCTGCCGCACACCACGTCCAGCTCCTCGCCCGGCGTCAAACCAGCGCTTGGGCACCAGCCGCCCCAGCACGAACGAGAAAACGTCAAGTGCCGCCATATATAAGACACACAGGCATCCTCACTCCCCCTGCCACGTTCATTTCCCCCAATTTCACAGTGCAAAAAAACATAGCAGAGAGAAATGAACAGGCTGTGAATGCAGGCTAAACACTTTTTTAAGATTGCCCAAAGCGCGCAAAAAAGCTCCCAGACTCCGAAAGGGAGCCTGGGAGCTGATGCGTTATGGGGAAACTGTTTACTTCTTTGCAGCCTTCTTGCGGTAGGACATCCAGGCAGCGCCGATGGAGATGACAATGACCACGACCATCAGCACGGACTGCAGCGTGGAGTAGAGGCTGCCCATGGCAACGGCCAGGACGATCGCCAGGACGACCGGCAGGGACGCGCTCTTCCAGTTCTTGATGACCACGGGGATAACCATCGGGCCGACGAGCGCGGGGAACATGTTGTCAAACGCAGGAGAGATCGCAGGGTTGCTGAGCAGCGGGGTGATGATGGGGGCGAGGAAGGCCATGCCGCAGAACACGATGGCCGTCGTAACAAACGACGAGGTCGCCACGGCGATGATGGAGATCACGCGCCCCTTCTCGCTGCCCTCTTCGCAGTTCATGATGTTCATGGCGTTGAGCGCGGCGGGCAGCTTCATGTTCTGCACGTTGCCGGTGGAGGAGGCCAGGTACACAGCGCCGGGGCCGATGACCGGGGACATGGACATCTTCTCGCACACGCCCGTCACGGCGAAGATCAGCATGATCGGCAGCGCAGCCTTGAAGGTCAGCGCCCAGTCGACCTCAAGCCCGTAGAAGGCGTTCACGCCGATGGGCACAAGGAAGAAGAAGCACCAGACGATGATTGTACTGGCAATACCCATGCGGTGGATCTTGTTATCAAAGGGGCTGAGGGTGTGGACAGTCTTATTCTCTTTGCTCATGATCAGTTCCTCCTTATATCAGTTCAGCAGCGCAGTGACCACGCAGGCCGATGCCATACCGGCGACCATGGCCAGCGCGAAGGCAAATTCCTTGATGGCGGGGTGCTTTTTGCCCAGAACGTTCAGCCCGATCATCACGGCGGCGGAGACGACGATCGTCACCACGGAGGGGATGTTGGTCACGTCGATCAGATAGGGCGCGGAGATGGTGGCCATCATGCCGACAAACATGATGTTGGGCACGACGCGGCCGAAGCTGTTGGGGTTGGAGGTGACGGCCTGCATCTTCTTGTCGAAGGTCTTGAGCAGCAGGGACGAAAGGCTGGAGAGGAAGATACCCATCGTCACCACCCACAGCAGCGAGCCGAACACGTCGGGGGAGAAGTCGGCGCTGCCGAGGCCATTGTAGCCAAAGGACGTAACGGCCATGTTAGCGGCCATCGTCTCGTAGGTGGCCGAGCCGATGATGGACAGGCGCAACCAGGGGAAGTACTTGCCCAGTGCGGGCAGCAGGATCATGTAGCTGATGATGATGGGCAGCGAGGGAACGACGGAGAAGATCGCGCTGCTCTTGACCACCTTCATCAGGTCGCCCTTGGTGTAGCCAAGCTCAAGCGCACGTTTCCATGCGGTGCGCATAAATACGACCGCCTGGATCAGCACCACGATGATCGCCAGGGAGCAGAGGATCAACATGATGTTGCTGTTTGCCACATAGGAATACATTTTGTCCATTTTGGGGTTCCTCCTTTTTATAATTAGAAGCTTCCGGGTTTCACGTTGTCGGGGATGAGCGAGCGATAGACGGCGCCGTTTTTCGCCTTCTCCATGTCGGCCTTCATGGCCTCCACCAGCTCAGGCTGGGCAAAGATGTCCAGCGCGGTGCGGGCGATGATGCTGGCAGCGGCGGTCATACCGCGGTGCGCCATAGAGGACTTGCCCTGCGCCACGGTCTGCCAGGAGTGTCCCGGCGTGCCCAATGCGAAGCAGGAGACGCCAAACCACGTCGACGGCACCACCCAGCTCACGTCGCCCACGTCGGTGGAGCCGGTCTTCATCGGGGCGGGCGGGAAGCACGCGTCGGCCACAGCGCCCTGGAACAGGCTCTTGCCCTTTTCGCCCAGGAACTTGACCGCCATGCCCTGATAGGTCTTCCACTCGCCGGGGTCGCCCACGTCGTGGAACTTCTGCGCATAGGCCAGCTCCTCGTCGGTGCACTTGAGCGGGAGCAGCTCCTGCATGTGCTTGAACACGAGCCCATCGAGCGTCTTGTTCTGCAAAATGTCAGCATAGGCGCTGACCACGCGGATATCGACCTTCGTCTCAGTCATCAGCGCAGCGCCGCGCGCGATGTTGTGCACGCGCTGGGCGAGATCATAGGTCTGGTCGGTCTTGGGAGCGCGCACGGAGTAGATCACCTGCGCGTGTGCCTGCACCACGTTGGGCGCGTCGCCGCCGGTGTCGGTGACGGCGTAGTGCACGCGTGCCTCGGGGATCATGTGCTCGCGCATGTAGTTCACGCCCACGTTCATCAGCTCCACCGCATCGAGTGCGCTGCGGCCAAGGTGCGGCGCGGCAGCGGCGTGCGCCGAGCGGCCGGTGAAATCGTAGATGATGCGCGCGTTGGCCAGCGTGGACAGACAGCCGAAGTTCGCCGAGTAGGGATGCCAGGCCAGGCACACGTCGCAGCCGTCAAAGCAGTGCTCGCGCACCATAAACGCCTTGCCTGCGCCGCCCTCCTCCGCCGGGCAGCCAAAGTAGATCACGGTGCCCTCGCAGGGGTGCTGGCTGAGGTAGTCCTTGATGGCCACAGCCGCCTGCATGCAGCCCGCGCCAAGCAGATGGTGCCCGCAGCCGTGTCCGGGTGCGCCGGGCGTGATGGGGGTGGGCTCCGTCACGTCGGCCTGCTGGGAAAGCGCAGGCAGCGCGTCAAACTCGCCAAGAATGCCGATCACCGGGCGGCCGCTTCCGTAGGTGGCGGAAAAGGCCGTCTCAATGCCGCCGAGCTTTTCCTCGATGACAAAGCCCTCGCCCCGGAGCAGCTCCTTTTGCAGCGCGGCAGACTGGTTTTCGTGGTAGCGCATCTCGGCAAAGCCCCAGATTTTGTCGGCAGCTTCCTCAAAGACGTGCTTCTTACCCTCAATGAGGGCGTCCAACAGTTCGTAGTTCAAGTGCATCACCTTTCTTCTTAATTTGTCGTTTTCAGTTTATCACATCTTGCATTTTTCCGTGAAATATGTGATAATTATGGAAGCATATACATTTTCAATAGCCAGAAGGAGCGACCTGTGTGAATCTTGATCAGCTGCGCTATGTATGCGCCATTTACGACACCGGTTCCATCAGCCGCGCGGCGGAAAAGCTTTACCTCTCGCAGCCCAACCTGTCGAGCGCCATCAGCAAGCTCGAACGCGAACTGGGCTTCCCCATCCTGCTGCGCAGCCACAGCGGCGTGCGCTTCACGGACAAGGGGCTCGCGCTGGTGCAGCACGCAAACCGTGTGCTCTCGGAGTGCAGCAGCATCAAAAGGCTGCACGAGCAGCCCTCCTTGCAGCACTTCCGCGTCATCACGCCGCGCTATCCGCCCGTAGACAAGGCGTTTATCCGCCTGTGCGCCGAGTTGGAGGGAACGGATGCGCTCACGCAGCTTGACCTTCAGCTCACCGAGGGCAACTGGCGCAGCAGCCTATCCGCGCTGCACAATCGGGCCACCGAGCTGGCCGTGACCTGCGTACCGGAGGAAACAGTGCACTCTGCCTCCTTCCGCCGCAGTCTGGAGCTGCACGGCGTGGAATTTCATCCGTTGGCCAAGTCGCAGGTTGTTGTCAAGCTCTCCAAGAATCATCCCCTGCTCAGCGAGACGCCCTTCCCCTTTGAAAAGCTCCCCCTCTACCCCATGACCACCTACTCCACCCTTGACGACACGCTCTCCACCTACGGCGGCATCCGTCTGCCCTTCCCCTGCAAACCCAACTGCATCTTCGTCGACTCCGGCCGCACGCGCACGCGCCTCATCGCCCAAACGCATGCCTGGGGCTTGGCTGTGAAGCTGCCCCGGCAGCACGAGGAGGAGTACGGCATCCGCTACGTCGAGTTCCCCGGCCTCACCTGGGTGATCGGCTGTCTGCGCGACCCGACGCATCCGGCAGACGAGCTCGAGCGCCGCTTCCTCGCCCTGCTGGATGACGAGCTGCGCTTTCTGGCAGAGTAAGCGGCGCAGCACTCTGATTTTGAACGGTGCCCTGGAAATCATGAAAAGCAGCAAAACGGCCGCCTGTGGTTACCCCCCACGGGCGGCCGTTTTATAACTTTTTTGAAGCCTGTTGACTTTCTCGGAGAAAAGGGTATCGTGTCGATAACGTTTCGGAACGCATATTGCAGAACGAAAGTTTCACCAGAGCAGATGAAGCGCGCAAAACGTATTTCTGTAGTAAAGATGGGCATTCAGCTCTCTGACACTCGTAGCAAGATTTTTATCGATGTACTTCATGATGTACTTGCTGACCGCTTCGGCGTTTCTGATAGGCTCTAAATCGCAGAAACCGAACTTCTTGGCGTAGGGCAGCCAATTATAGATTTCATCGCCCCTCTTAACTTTTTCTGCTAACGTCTTTCCCATGACATCGCCGATAACAAATTGCTTCAAGTGCTCTTTAGGCAGTCCATACAGAAAGCCGTGAATGTGCCAGGAAACACCATCCGAATGAAGCTCGGGAACAAGCAAGAATTTTATCTGCACATTGTGCTTCTTTCCGTAATCTCTAAACCACTGCGTCAAATCCTTATGATACTTTTCGAGGTCTGTTCTGTCATACTTCTTAGGGTCAAGCGTACCAGTAAAGAACCAATCCCAAGGATTACAATAGGCGTACTCAAATCCTACTCTTCGCCCTTCGGATATTCTCTTCAAGCTTGGAATCGTTGATAGAACCTTTGGGTGCACGGTATTCTTCGTCATCTTCAATGCCTGCAGTGCGTAGCAAATTCATACGAATGACTTTAATCATTTTATGATTGCCGTAACCAAAGACCTTCAAGATGGTTTGATTTCGCTTATATTTGACATCTCGTAGGGGCAGTGAGAACATCTCCTTTCTTCAAATTTCCCGTAAAATGATACTTAGTCAAGTATAGGAGCACCGACACGGGGTGCTCCATCGCTGCGGCGGGACGGGGGTTCATCGCTGCGGCGGGACGGGGCGCTTGTCGCGTCTCAGTTATCGACGCGTTTACGCAACAAGCGCCCTTTGCGATGAAAGCGGCGTAGTGAGAGAATCGAACGTGGTGCGCCGTCGCGGGCGGTACGGCTCAGTCATCGGAACGTTTCAGCAGCGACGGGAACGAGGTTGGCGCGGGATATCGCAAAACCAGTGTGCGCACTGGTTTTGCTATCCCTTTGACGCCTGCGGGCGTGGGATGCAGCCAGCTGCAAAGCCCACGATGCGACCCGGCCTCGACCTCTCGCATTTCGTCTGCGCAGCGGGCAGCACCGCACGAAACGCATGCAGTAGAATCTGCTACGCGCATAGTAACATCTGAGCACTTGGCTTGTCAAGCAAAATATGCTATAAATGGGGTAGATTCTACAGCGAAGGAGAGGCGACCATGGACGAAGCAAAGACGACAGCCGCCACGATCAAAGAAGCGTGGCAATACGGCTGCGAGGTCGGGCAGGACATCAACCAGTCCAGAGCGGAGCAGCGCATGACAGTCGCACAGCGGGTGAAAGCCCTGCGCGGCAGCAAGGGCATCTCGCAGGAGAAGATGGCCAGCACCATCCACGCGAACGTGCTGACCTACAGGGGGTATGAGAACTGCAAGAGTGACATCCCCCTGTTCTATCTGGTGCGCATAGCGGACACACTGGAAACCAGTCTGGACTACCTCGCAGGGCGCACGGAAGCGCAGGAGTACAGCACGCTCGAACAGCGCTTGAAGCGTCTGGAAGACATCGTGCTGAAATGAAAAGAAGCAGCCCCCGCGCCCAAAAAAGGGCGGCGCGGGAGCTGCTTTTTCTTTGCTCACGGAACATAAATGTTTCGTTTCGGGGAGTGAATATATTCACTCCGTATTCATTTTTGCGTCAGGACACAAAAAAGCCCCGAAACCTTGAGATTTCGGGGTTTTTGAGGATGGTGCGGACTACTGGACTCGAACCAGTGACCTCATGCGTGTGAAGCATGCGCTCTAACCTGCTGAGCTAAGCCCGCAAAAAAGTTGGTGACCCGTACGGGATTCGAACCCATGTTACAGCCGTGAAAGGGCCGTGTC
>CAYPLM010000004.1:0-27778 GCA_964411575.1 uncultured Oscillibacter sp.
GCCCTGCACGCGCAGCCCCATGCCGTGCAGCACCTCGGCCAGCGGGCTCATCGAAACGCCGCCGATGCCCGAAAGGTGCACGCGCTCGCCGGGACGCAGATAGTCGGAAATGGTCATATCAAAAAATCCTTTCTTCGATGCGGATCGTTGCAATATTTTTACAAATCTATTATAATGCAAGCGAGGGAAACTTACAATCAGATTTTTTATATTTTTTTGGAGGAGAGGCTATGCTTTTGCCGGAGGGAGTCGAGCGCATCCTGTGCACGCTGCATGCAGCGGGGCACGAGGCGTATCTGGTGGGCGGCTGCGTGCGCGAAATGCTGCGCGGCGCACCGCCTGCGGACTACGATCTCACCACCTCGGCGCGCCCGGAGCAGGTGATGGCGCTGTTCGGCGCGCATGCGCACCCCACGGGGCTTGCCCACGGCACCGTGACGGTCAGCTGCGGCGGCACAGCGGCGGAAGTGACCACCTTCCGCTGCGACGGCAGCTACTCCGACGGGCGTCACCCGGACAGCGTGCGCTTCACCGCCTCACTGCAAGACGACCTTGCCCGGCGCGATTTCACCGTCAACGCCATTGCCATGGACGCGCAGGGGTGGCTTTTCGACCCCTTCGACGGGCAGGGCGACCTGCATCGCTGCCTTCTGCGCTGCGTGGGTGAGAGCGCGCGCCGCTTTGATGAGGATGCGCTGCGCATGCTGCGTCTGCTGCGCTTTTCCGCCGTGCTGGGCTTTCAGGTAGAGGAGGATACGGCGCGTGCTGCGCATGCCGCGCGGGAAAAGCTTGTCTGCGTGTCGCGCGAGCGGGTGTTTGCCGAGCTTGACAGGCTTCTCTGCGGGGCGCATGTGCTGCAAGTGCTGCGAAGCTATCCGGACGTGCTGGGCATCGTGCTGCCGGAGATCACGCCCTGCGTGGGCTTTGCGCAGAGAAATCCGCACCATGCCTTTGATGTCTGGGAGCACACGGCGCGCGCCGTGGCCGCCGTGCCGCCGCAGCGTGTGCTGCGCTGGACGATGCTTTTTCACGATTTGGGCAAACCGGCCACATGCACGATTGATAGCGACGGCGTGGGGCACTACCATGGACACACGGCCAAGAGTGCGCAGCTGGCCGGAGAGATCATGCAGCGTCTGCGCTTTCCGCGCGCCCTGCGCACCTCGGTGGAGCGGCTGCTCGCCTGTTTTGACGAGCCGCTTGCGCCCGAGCGCGTCGCCGTGCACCGTGCCATGGCGCGGCTGGGGCGGGAGAACGTGGGGCTGTTGCTGCAAACGCGGCTTGCCGACAACGCTGCCAAAGCGGACGACGAGGCGGCGCGTGCATGTGCGCCGTGGCTGGCGGCGCTGGCGCAGTACAACGCGTTGTGCGAAGAAAACGTCTGCTGCGCGGTGGGCGAGCTGGCGGTGGACGGACACGCGCTGGCGGAGCTGGGGCTTCATGGTGCGCAGCTCGGACGCATGCTGGCGCGGCTTCTGGACGAGGTGGCGCGCGAGAAACTGGAAAATGAAAAAGACGCCCTGCTTGCACGCGCAAAGCGCCTGCAGCGCTCGGGCTTTCTGACGGAGGAATAAAATGCCAAACATCATGGATTATCTCGACTGGCGCGGCGATCTGACGCTGCGCGCCTCGCCGTTCAACGAGGTGGACGGGCTGCTGCTGGCGGAGCTGAGCTTTATCAGTTTCGTGGGCATCGCGCCGCCTCCGGGCGAGGGCAGCGCCGTGCCGCTGTGCGAGTGCGCGCGCATATGGCTGGAGCAGCACGACGGGCGCACGGACGAACTGGGCGTGCTGGTGCCTGACAAGATCCCTCACATGCTTCACCGCCTGGCGCAGACGCCGCGTTTTGCGCACCTTGGCATCAATGCGCCCTTCGAGCGGCTCGACCTTGTGCGCGAGGAGCAGTTTGCCGCCGTGGCCTTCGAGCTGGAGGACGGCACGGTGTACGTGTCGTTCCGCGGTACGGATGACACGCTGGTGGGCTGGAAGGAGGACTTTAACCTCAGCTTTCTCAAACGTATCCCCTCGCAGGAGGAGGCTGCAGCATACCTTGCGCGCGTCGCTGCGCAGTACCCGACCGCGCCGCTGCGCGTGGGCGGACACTCCAAGGGCGGGAATCTGGCCGTGTACAGCGCGGTGCATGTGGATGAGGCGGTGCAGCAGCGCATCCTCGCCGTGTACAACTGCGACGGCCCCGGCTTTTCTGAGCCGCTGGAGGGGCTGCCTGCGCACAGTCGCATCGCCTCGCGCATCGTCACGCTCGTGCCGCAGTCGAGCGTGGTGGGCATGCTGTTCGAGCATGAGCAGCGCTTTCATATCGTGCAGAGCGTGGCGAGCGGCGTGCAGCAGCACGACGGCTTTTCCTGGCAGGTGCTCGGCGCGCAGTTCGTGCGCCTGAGCGAGCCCTCGCGCGAGGGGCGGGTGATGGACGAAACGCTGGATTCCTGGGCCGCGTCAATGGACCATGAGCAGCGCAAAAAGGTGGCCGACGCGCTCTACGCCGTGCTCACCGGGACCGGCGCGCGCACGCTCAGCGACCTGACCGCCGAGCGCGCCAAAAGCGCCGCCGCACTGCTGCGCAGTTACAAGGGGCTCGACCGTGAAACGCGCCGCGCGCTCAGCGTGGCGCTGCGCGAGCTGTTTCGCTTCACCGCCCGCAGCGTGGTGGAGGACGTGCAGCAAAACGAGTGGCTCGAGCTCAAGGCAAAGCTGGAGGAGCACCGCCGCAGACTGGCTGAGCGGTAAAATTTGGCTGCACAGTGATGTGAGGGACGGATTGCCACACCAGTGACATCGGTCACTGGCTCGCAATGACGGATTTTGGGCTGGCTGAGCGGTAAAAATTGGCTGCACAGTGACGTGAGGGATGGATCCCCTGCGTGGGAGCTGTTCGAAAACGCGAAGAGGACAGATTGCCCCACCGGTGACCGAAGTCATTGGTGGGGCAATCTGCTCTTTTCCCTGCATTTCTGAATCATTCCGACGTGGGAGTGCGGATTCCCACGATAGTGTGCGAAACTTATTCAGGATGACAGGGGGTATTTTTGATACACTGGTGCGCGAAGCGCGCATTTCTCCGGGCGCGCTGCAGCTTGCAGCGCGTCCCTTTTACGCGTCCGCTGCGCCGCTGGCACAGTCGGCGCGCAGGGGGCAGCTTTCGCATTTTGGCTTGCGCGCGGTGCAAACGTCGCGCCCGAAGAGCACCATGCGGTGGCAGAACGCGCCGCTTTCCTCCGGCGGCAGCACGGCGCGCAGCTGCTTTTCCACGCGCAGCGGGTCGCTCGACCCATCGGTGAGCCCGAGACGACCGGTGATGCGGATGCAGTGCGTGTCGCAGACGTAGGACGGTTGGCCGTACACGTCGCCGAGGATGAGGTTGGCTGTTTTGCGCCCTACGCCGGGCAGCGCCGTGAGCTCCTCCATCGTACCGGGGACTTTTCCACCATGACGCGCGAGCAGGAGCCTGGCACACTCCACCAGGTCGCGCGCCTTGGCATTGTAAAAGCCGCAGGAGTGGATATATTCGCCCACCTCGTCGTAGCTGGCCGCAGCGAAGCTTTCGAGCGTGGGGAAGCGCGCGAACAGCGCAGGCGTGACAAGGTTGACGCGCGCGTCGGTGCACTGGGCGGAAAGGCGCACGGCGAACAGCAGCTCATAGTCCTTTTCGTATTGCAGCGAGCACAGCGCGTCGGGGTAGCGCGCTTTCAGCGCGGCAAGGATGCGGTCGAGAGCTTCGGTGGTCATGGGGCGTTCCTCCTGCGTGTTTTTTCGTATCATACCACAGGTTTTCCGAAAAATCGACAGAAAAGTATAGGCAAGGCGAAGTTTTTGTGCTATGATATAAATTCAAATCAAAGGAGGTGCGCGTATGCGGCTTTTATTCCGGCAGCGTTTTTTCTCGTGGTTCGACAGCTACGACATCTATGACGACAATGGGAACACCGTTTTCACCGTGGAGGGGCAGCTTTCCTGGGGGCACTGCCTGCACATCCTCAACGCCGCAGGTGAGCACATCGGCACCGTGCAGCAACGCGTGCTGACCTTCCTGCCGAAGTTCGACCTTTACGAGCGGGAGAGGCAGGTGGGCACCATCCGAAAGGAGTTTTCCTTCCTCACACCGTATTTCACCGTCGAGGGCAGCGACTGGTCGGTGCAGGGGGCGTTTATGGAGTGGGACTACGCCATCAACAGCGCCTCGCGCGGCGAGGTGGCGGTGATCTCCAAGGAGCTGTTCCGCCTGACCGACACCTACGTCATCGACGTGCACGACCCTGCCGACGCGCTGCACGCGCTGATGGTGGTGCTGGCTATCGACGCGGAAAAGTGCAGCCGGAACTGAGGTGAGCGCATGAGCATGACACGTCCCCTTGCCGACGAGATCCGCCCCCGGACACTTGACGAGGTGATCGGGCAGAAACACCTGATTGGCGAGGGTGCGCTGCTGCGCCGCCTGATTGAAAACGGCACCAGCGCCAACATGATCTTCTACGGCCCCTCCGGCACGGGTAAAACGACCATCGCCAATATCATTGCAAGCCGCACGCAGAAAACACTGCACCGCCTCAACGCCACCACAGCCAGCCTTCAGGACGTGAAGGACGTGATCGCCGAGGTGGGCACGCTCATGGCGCCGGGCGGTGTGCTGCTGTATCTCGACGAAATTCAATACTTCAATAAAAAGCAGCAGCAGAGCCTGCTGGAGTTCATGGAAAACGGTGCGATCACGCTCATCGCCTCGACGACGGAGAACCCGTATTTCTATGTGTACAACGCGCTTCTTTCGCGTTCAACGGTGTTTGAGTTCAAAAGCGTGACGCCGCAGGAGCTGCTGCCCGCCGTGGAGCGTGCGCTGGGCATCCTCAAGGTGCGCAGCGAGCTGCCGCTTTCGTGGGACGAGGACGTGCCGATGCAGATCTCCATGCAGTGCGGCGGCGACGTGCGCAAGGCCATCAACGCCTGCGAGCTGCTGTACGCCTCGGCGCGGGTGGAAAAGGGCGCGCTGCATCTTTCAACGGCCGATGCCGCGCAGCTTGCCCAGCGCAGTGCCATGCGCTACGATAAGGGCGGCGACGCGATGTACGACTGCGCCTCGGCGCTGATGAAGTCCCTGCGCGGCAGCGATCCGGACGCGGCACTGCACTACCTGGCGCGTTTTTTGGAGGCAGGCGACCTCATCACGCCCTGCCGCCGCCTTCTCTGCTCAGCAAGCGAGGACGTGGGGATGGCGTATCCGCAGGCGGTGAGCATCGTCAAGTCCTGCGTGGACACGGCGCTGCAGCTGGGGTTGCCCGAGGCGCAGCTGCCCCTGGCGCAGGCGGCGATCCTGCTGGCCACTGCGCCCAAGTCCAACAGCGTGATCGAGGCCATCGGCGCGGCGTGGAGCGATGTCAAGCGCGGCAAAACCGGCGACTTCCCGCGCGAGCTTCAGAATGTGCACGCCGACTCTACGGGCATGGCGCGCGAGCAGGGGTACAAATATCCCCACAGCTACCCGCACCACTGGGTGCAGCAGCAGTACCTGCCCGACGAGCTGAAGGACACGGTGTACTATCACTACGGTGACAACAAAAACGAACAGGCTGCAAAGCAATATTGGGAGAAGATCAAGCCATGATGGAACTCAGGCTCGGAGACCGCGCAGAGATGAAAAAGCCCCATCCCTGCGGTGGAAAGACCTTTGTGCTCACACGCGTGGGCATGGATATCAAGCTGCGCTGCGAGTGCTGCGGGCACGAGGTGATGCTACCGCGCGCAAAGGCGGAAAAGGGCATCAAAAGGATCCTGCGAGAGGAGGAAGCAGAGCATGAATAAGAAAACGCGTATCATGGCCATCATTCTGGTGGTGGTGATGATCCTGTCCCTTCTGACATCGCTGGTCGCGCCGTTTTTGGCGTAAGACCGCCGTGCGGGGAGCAAAGCCCCGCTTCCGGACAATTTACTGACTGAAAAGGGCGCGTTGCAAACTGCAACGCGCCCTTTTCTATGCTGTTCGAGAGCAGTTTTCAGCGCGCAAGCAGCTGCCTGCGCAGTGAGGCGGCAAGACGGTCGAGCTCGTCGGTGCAGTAGGGAAAGGCAACGCTGCCGTATTCGTCGCCGCGGGCGGCGCTGAGTGCATGCTCGGCGCGGCCAAGCAGCTGCTCCACATGCTCCTTTGCCGCCGGGAAGCCTGAAAGCGTGCCGAGGGCATTGTAAAGCGCGAGAAAGCGCTCCTCCGGGGCGGACGCCGCGCGGGCACGGGCATAGAAGTGGAGGCTTTGTGCGCGCTCGCAGAGCCACACGGGCAGCTCGTCGGCACGCAGCTCCTCCGTCAGGGCACGCAGGTCAGCAACAAGGGCCTCGCGCCGGGCAGGATCATGCATTTTTTCCATTTTGATCATCGAGACGGAACAGCAGCTTCGGGCGGCCGACCTTGCCGTAAATGTTTTCAACAAGGACACGTCGGTCACCGACAAGGTGCTGTAAGTAGCGGTAGGTGGTCTGGTTTGCAAGGCCGGTGGCGGCAGCGATCTCATCGACCGTCATGCCGTTGGGCGCGCTGCGCTGCAGCGCCTGGAGAATGAGGTGGATGGTGGCGTCGCTGACACCTTTGCGTCCGGACTCGCCGTAGAGGTTGACACGCTCGCTCTCCATCAGACGGATGTGCAGTTTGATGCGGGAGATAAGATCGAGCGTTTTGATGGGTTTGAGGGCAAAGTCGTTTGCTCCGGCCTGAAGAAAGGCGTCGGCGACGGCCTGATCGTCGTCGATGGTGAACACGATGATCGGCACGCGCGCAGAGCGCCGGCGCAGCTGATAGACGCCCTTTACGCCGTTTTCACCGGGAAGATGATAGTCGATGAGCACGATGTCGACGTGCTCCGCGTCGAAAATGGGGACGCCCTCCTCCACGCTTTGGGCAAGAAGAGGACGCCAGCCCTGCGACTGGCACATCTGACCCAGCGCATAGAGGATCTGGCTGTCATCGTCGATGCACAGCACGGTCATAGGGGTGGACATGGGGGAAAGTGCCTCCTTTCAGGACTCCGTGGGGATATAAATATGGAACGTGGTGCCGCGGTTGGGCGCACTGCACAGGCTGATGCTGCCGTGGTGCGTTTCGACGACCTGACGCACGAAGCCCAGCCCCAGACCGCTCGAGCCGCGGCCGGAAAAGCCGTTGTCAAATACAAAGCGGCTGGTTTCCTCGTCCATGCCGATGCCGTTGTCGGCGAGCGCAAAGTGCACAACGGGCGTGCCTTCGAGAAGGTCGGGCGCGGCGCTGAGACGGATGCTGCCATGCTGCGGGTCGACGGCGTAGTAGGCGTTTTCAATGAGATTGACCAGCATGCGCGACATGCGCACCTTGTTGACCTCCAGCACCAGCCCCTCGTCCGCCACGGCGTAGGACACCATAGGCGCGTAGGCCATGGTGGAGATCTGCGATTTGAGCTCCTTGATGATCTCGCCCACGGTGACGCGGGAGAAGTGCTGCTCATCGAGAAATTCGCTGATCAGCTCACTCAGGCGTTCAACGGACATCTCGGCCTGCGTGAGCTGCTCGATGTGGCGCGCGTCGCGCTCGTCGAGCTTGACGATGCCGATGAGCGTCTGGATGGCAGTGAGCGGCGTTTTGAGGTCGTGGATGAGGCGGGTAAGCTCGATGTGGCTGCGCGACTCGGCGGCCTGTACGCGCACGCGCATCAGCTCGTGCTCCTGCTGCTCGCGCTGCAGACTGACCGTTTTGATGCGGTTCTCGTCGCTGACGAGCACGGCGTAGAGCAAAACGTTGATGCCCATGATCGCAGCGACGATGACAGCCGCAGCGTTGAGAATGGGCTCAACGCCCAGAAAGGCGGCGATCAGCTTGATATCCTCAGAGGCTTCGCCCCGACCAAAGCCAAGTCCGTTGAGCGCGGGCATGACGTCAAGGCATTGCACGGTGCAGAGGAGGAAGAAGATCATCACGGCCTTTTTCATCGGCGCTGCCATCTCAAAGTTGATGCTCAGCAGCAGAAAGAGACTGAGCATCATCAGCACAGCGGGCACGCCCAGGTCGTACTGGATGCCGTAGAGCTGCTCAATCAGCCGGTAGACCACCCCGATGATCAGCGTGATGAGCGGGAGATAGAGCAGACGGTAGATCCTTCTCCCGCTAGTCTGGCGCACGGAGTCGGCTGCGCAGAACGCGCCCAGATAGTGCGGATAGGCGCGCAGGATGTTCAGCGCGAGAAGGCGCATCGCTGCCGAGAGCACATATACGGACTGCTCCTGCTCGAGTGCACGGTAAAGATCATCATAGATGCGAAAGGCATCTACGGTGAAAAGCGCGGGCATGGCGATGCCGAGGACAATGAGCGCACAGCCGAGAAAGAACAGGGACTTGCTGCGCAGTCCGAAGCGGAGTGATTTCATGATTCCCTCCTTCCGGGGAAGGGCTCAGCGCAGACCGAGGTAGGTCAGCGCGTACTGCACGATGTCCAGCTGGTCGGCAACGCGACGCTCCATATGGTAGCCGCGGAAGGTCTCCACCGTGATGGTGGGGATACCCAGCTCATTGGTGACGGTGGAGTTGATGCTGCCATTGGGGCCGGGGCCGGTGTAGCCGAACTCGCCCGAGCAGATGGTGCTGTCCTGCGTGGCAAAGAGCATGTCAAAAAACAGCTCCTCCATACCAGAAAGGTCGGTGAAGATCAGCGTGCTGCCCAAAAAGTCGCGCCCCTCGGTGTAGAGAATGGCCTCGTGCAGGTCGAATACCAGGTCGGGCTGCTTGTCGCGAATGTCCTGGAGAAGGGTGCAGGCAAAGCGCTCGGCCTCGTTCCCCTCGCTGCTGCCAGGGAAGCTGCGGTTGAGATCCTGTTGACCCGTGACATAGCGCGTGCCGTTTTTGGCACCGTTCGCGTTGGCAGGAGCCAGCACATACAGCTCGCCGCAGCGGATGGTGGCGCTGCGCAGCAGCGTGCCGGCAAACCATGCCGCGCGCTCATCACCGTGCACACCGGCAACGATGTACACCGTTTTGCCGGGCTGCTCCGAGGAGATGTGGTACACCGTGGCCTCCGTCAGCTCACCCTCGGCCAACAGGTAGGTATCCACGGATACGGGATATGTCTCCACAAAAAAGTCGTCGCCGAAGTCGGAAAAGCTCATGGTGCTGATGTCGAGATCACACGTGGGCTCCTGCACACGGTAGCCGTTCCAGAGCATTTGCTCGCCGCCCATGGTAATCAGCTGCCAGCCCTCAGGGACGGTAGGGCTGGCGTCGCTGTCGTCGGGAAGGGCGGCGGGCGGCGCGTCCTCCTCCGGCGGCTCAGGCTGCACCTGCTGCGTGCAGGCACACAGCAGCACGCACAGCAGCGCGGCAAGCAGAAAAAGAAATCTGCGCATGTGCTCACTCCTCCGGGTCGGCGAGGTAAGCGCCGATGCCGTTTTGCAGGATCTCCTGATAGGAGGGCATGTCGCCCAGGTCAATCGTTCCGGCGTCACCGCTGTACTCCTGGCAGAACATGGTCAGGCAGGTAAGGTGGCGGGCGCAGCGCTCGCTGAGGCTGATGCCGGTTTCAGGATAGTCAACGGTGAGCGCGCCGTAGCCGTCGGCGCGGGTGTAGAACTTGTCCTCGCCGTCCGTGACCAGCTCGCTGCTCATGGCACCGTGCAGACGTCCCTGCGAGGCGTTGGCCGTTTCCATCAGCAGGGCGAGGGTGTCGGTGTAGTCACCCAGCTCGCGGTGCGTCAGGCCATGGAGATTGGTGGGAGAGGCCTCCACCGTGATCTGCATCTCGTCCTCCACATCCCACAGGCACAGGTTGGCCAGCTCCAGCGCGTCCTCGTGGGCGACGATGGCGTTGACGGTGGTGTACTCGGGGGAGGCCTCGTGCAGGTCGACGGTGATGGTCACGTCGTTGGCCTTGATAAACTCGGTGATGGCATAGGCCACGCGCTCGGTGAAGGTGCCGTCGGCGCGGCCGGGATAGGCGCGGTTGATGTTGCGCGTTTCACTGCCGGAGAGCTGCTGGCCGGAGGCTGCGTGGATGTACACCTCGCTGTCGGGCCACTGGTCAATGGGGTTGGTGGCGCGGGAGCCGAAGCGGAACCAGCGCGAGCCGTTGGGCGTTTCGATGGTGAAGCGCATGGGGGCGGCCTCCTGCGGGTCGGTGCAGGTGAAAGCGCTGTTGTTGGTGCGCGGGATGACGTAGAGCACGCCGCTTTCCGGCTTGCACGATTCGATGAGCGTGACGGCAGAGATGAAGCCGGACGGCTCGTTGGGGTGCGTGCCGCCAAGCACCAGCATGCTCGCGCCGGGCACGCCGGAGTCGAGCACATAGATCTCCGTATCGCCGGAGGTGCCCGCAAGCGAGGGGAGATACTCACTGAGCATGACAACGTCGGTCACGCCCACGCCGGGATAAATGGGCTCCACTTCCTTGGCGGAGCGGAAAATGCTGCCGAGATAGGCGACCATGCCGGCCACAAACACGCACAGCACCAGTGCGGAGAGCACATGACGGGAAAGTTTCTTCTTCATTGTCCTGCCCTCCTCACTTGATCAGCAGCAGACGCAGCAGCAGCGTGATCATCACCAGCGCGGCGTCGACCTGATACCAGAAGTTTTTCTCCTTGCGGAACATGTTCACCGCAACGAGGACGAGGATAAAAGCCACGATGGCCAGATAGACATATTTTAACATGATACGCTCCTCCTATCAAGCCGTCAAAAAGCCGAGCGCGGACGAATTGAGCATGCACACAAGGCCGACGAGCACGCAAACCACAAACGGGATGACGCAGTTTTTCAGCACCGGGCGGTACTTCAGCCCCACGATCTGCGCGGCGTAGTTTCCGGCGAGCGCCGTAGGCGGCATGAGGTCGCCCAGACAGCACAGGAACGAGAGCATGCAGCAAAGCACGATGTCGTTGTTGCCGCCCATCTGCAGCATCACCAGCAGGAACGGCACGCCCATCACGGACGCCGCACCGTAGGAGCTGATGGCGCCGAAGGCCGGCATGATTGTGCAGGAGAACACATAGAGCATGGTAATGCCGAGGCTGAGGCAGCTGACCACAATCCAGCCGCGCGCGCCTACCAGGGTGAGCACCTGGATAAACATGCCCACGCCCATCAGCTTGCCGAGCACGGGGATGGTGGTGTCCATGGCCTGAAGCGACTTTTTCCAGAAGTTGATCTTCTTTCCGGTGAAAAGACCGATGACGGTGGCGATGAGGAAGATCAGACAGGTGCCCAGCTGCGGGAAGGAGGGCACGAGCTTGGTGATGACCAGCAGAAATGCCAGAACAAGGATGGGGATGTAGAGCTTGAAGCCGTACTGCTTGCCGATCTCAGTGTTGAGACCCTTTTTCAGCTCCTCGATGTCAAGTCTCTTGCAGTATTTCAGCCCCAGAAACAGCACGCTGAACACCGCGCAGGGGATGGTGACGAGGAAGAGAGGGCCTTCAAAGCCGATGTAGGGCATGTCAACGCCGCCGGCGATGAGCATGGCGGGGATGTTGACAGGGGGAGAGGCCATGCCCATGATGGCACCGATGGCGATGATGGCGCCCGCGCGCTCCCTGGGGATGCCGATGAGCAGCAGGATGGGCGCGACCAGCGCGCCTGCGCTGAGCACGGCGGCGGTGGACGAGCCGGTGATCATACCGGGGAACATGATCACAAACATCAGCAGGATCAGCATCAGCGCGGGAACCTTGTAGAAATGGGTAACGATGGCGGCGTTGAGCGCCTCCAGCGCGCCGGACTCCTGAATGACCGTCATAAACAGCATGGCGGTAGAGATGATGAGCATGGTGTCCACATAGGTAAAGGTGCCTTCAAACATGTGCCGCAGGGGAACGCCCTCGCCGCCGATCAGCGCGCCGACCACCGCCCCAAGCACCATGGAAATGCTTACGGGCAGTTTAAGCAGCAGATTGGCAAGGAGGAAGGCCGCCAGCATCGACACAAGGCAGATCAGTTCAATGTCCAAAGTGTGTGCTCCTTCCGTTGATATCAAAAAGTGGCTCCCGCAGAGGGACGTCCGCGGGAGCCGCAGGGCTGGAAACGATCAGGCGGTGAACAGGTCGGTAAACACGTTCACGGTATCCTTGGTGGAATAGATCAGGGTGATGGGCTTGCTGTTGTCCTCGGCATAGGTGGTGAACTTGTAGTCGAAGTTGGCATCCTCCTTGAGCACGATATAGCTGGCCTCAGCCATGACCATATCGGCGAAGGTGTCGGACAGGGTGCCGCGGCGGGTGGAGCCGCCGATGTGGCAGCAGATGACCTCGATGTCATTGTCCGTGATGGCCTGCATGATAGCCTCGGCACGGGCGGTCTCATCGGCCTCGGAGATACCGGCGGCGCCAAGACCCTTGGTGCTCGCGCCCACGGCGATGATGACGGTCTTGTAGTCGGCGATGATGCTGGCATCAGCGGTGGCATTGAAGGTGTACTCCACGCCGACCTTCTTCATCACGGTGTCAAGCATGGCCGCATCGGTGCTCTGGCCGAAGGAGGTGACGAGCACGGGGGTCTCATAGAGGGTCTTGTCGATCTCGCCGACGGTGACGATGCTGTTGTCGGCGCTGGTCTGCATGGTGAAGTCCACGGTGGCATTGGGGTCGTAGCTGCCGTCAACGGTGCCGGTGGGCGGGGTGGTGCCCTGCTGAGGTTCATCGCCGCCGCAGGCGGTGAGCGCAAAGAGCATGGTCATAGCCAGGATAAAGGCGAGAATTCTTTTCATGATTTGGTTTCCTCCAAAGTTGTTTTGTTTGATTTAAGCAAGGGGCTTGAGCAGATGTTCAAGTCCGGTGTCGACAAGCTGCTGATAGCTTTCAAAGCCCTCGATCACGATGGCGGCCTCAGGGCGTGCCTCGCTGTAGGAGTCGGCAAGATACTTGATGCAGATCATCTGGCGGGCAACACGCTCGACCATCGGGTAGCCGTCCTCAGGCACGTCAAAGTAGATGTAGCCTGCCTTGTGTGCGTCCAGATAGTTCGGCTCGTTGCCGTTGAGGATGAGATCGTCGTCCATTTTGCCGTGGAGCGAGCCCATGGAGGGGTTATACGTCTCCATCAGGGTCATCATGGACGCGGTGTTGTCGCCGAGGGAGCGGTGGGACAGGCCGTAGGAGGTCTTGCCGGAATACTCTGCGCGCATGTCCAGCCCGTCGAGCTGCATCATCAGCGCCATACCGCTGGCGATGGACATCGCCCCGGCATTGTCGGCCTTTTCGTTGACCATGGTGCAATCAAGATAGAGAAACTCGGGCGAGCCCTCGTGCATATCCATCGTCAGGCAGACATTTTCCTCGTTGATAAGGTTGTAGATACCGGCGCAGACCTTTTCAGTGAGCACGCCGTCCTCGTTACCGTAGTACATGCGGTTGACATTGCGGATCTCGGCGCTCTCCGTGCCCACGAGCTTGCGTCCGGAGGTGCCCTCGTAATAGGTGCGGTCGGGCCACTGATCCACGGGGTTGGTCAAACGGTTGCCCACGCGGAAGGTGCGCACGCTGCCGTCGGCGAGAGTGATGTCAAAAAAGTCCTGCATGCCGTCGAGCGGAGAGGTGTGCGTGAAGCCGCTTTTGTTCGTCCACGGGATCACCAGCACGCGCCCCTGCGTGACATTCATGTTTTCGATCAGGCAGACCGCTGCCAGCAGACCCGCCGACTCGTTGGGGTGCGTGCCGCCGAGCACGAGCATCGTGCCGCCCGGCACGCCGCTGTCGAACACATAGACCTCGGTGTCGGAGTCGGTGCCCTTCAGGCCGGCACAGTAGTCGGACAGCAGTTTCACTTCGGTGAGATGCTCGGTTTCAACGATCTCCTCTGCCTGATGCATGGCGAGAAAATCGAGCGAGGCGGGCACGGCAAAAAGCAGGGCAAGCAGCACGACCAGTGCGTTTTTCCAGTATTGCTTCATCTTGCGACCTCCCTCACTTGATGTGCAGCGCGCGCAGCGCAAACGTGACCAGCACCACGGCGATGCAGGCCAGCTCGTCGAGCGGGCGCTTTTTCAGCAGGTTGTACAGAAGCAGCAGCGCGAGCACTGCGATGATGATGAAATAGATCGCTTCGATCATGTTCCGTACCTCCTTACAGGATCAGGGCGGTCATGCTGTCGCCGAAAACGACCATGATCACGCCCATGGCAAGCACAAGCGCCGCCGGAAGCAGCAGCGAGCGGATGGTGTGCTTCCAGCTCACGCCGTCAAGCGCGAGAGCCGTGCATACTTCCTCGGTCAGTCCACCGCGCATGGCGAGCAGGTGCGCCGCGCCCAGCGCCGACGCCACGCCCGTGACGATCACGGTGTTGGCAAGCCAGCCGATGGGGAACACGGCGTAGGTGGCGAGGAAGGCGGGGAGCGGCGTGCCCAGCACGAGGCCGAGCACCAGCATCAGCGCCATCTGGATGAGCATGACAACAGAGGTGTCCGTGCCGAGGATGAGCAGACTGTAGTACCCGCGCACGCCGGTCATCGAGCTGACCTCAATGAAGCTGCCCAGCGCGAACATCAGAGCCACGGGGATCGCCGCGTCCATCAGACCCGCCGAAGCGGTGTCAAGCGCCTTCTTCGCGCCGCCGCAGGAGAGCAGCAGCACCAGTGCCGCAACGGTGAAGTACAGAGCGCTGCCGCCGATGTAAACCACCGAGGACAAAAGCCCCTCCACCAGCACCGCCAGCGCCACAAGCACCAGAACGATCAGCGCAAGCTTCGCACTCTTCCCCTCCTGCGCGGGAGCCTCGAAGGCGAGGGTGTCGCGGCAGGTGAGCACATACACGACGAATGCCGGGAGCGACATCACCAGCAGCGGCAGGAAAAAGCCAACGTAGGGTGTGGGCAGCACGCTGCCGGCACCGTTGGCGGCGATGATGGCCGGCAGACAGTTGGGCGGCAGCATCATGCCGAGAAACGACCCGACGATCACAGTGCGCGCGATCTTTTCCTGCTCAACACCGGCGGCTTTCATGCGTTTGCCGACGAGCGCGCCGGTGGTGACCACGCTCACGGAGGCAAGGCCGGTGAGCATGCCGGGCAGGGCGATGAGAAGCGCCATGCACAGCGCGCGCAGCGTGCGGTTCTTTATGCCGAGGATGCGCTCGAGCAGGGCGTCAAAGGCACCGGCCTTTTCCAGCGCGCGCACCAGAATGGCGGCGCACACCACGCTCAGCGCTGCGTCCAGAAAGCCAAATGGTCCCTCCACGATCTCGCGGAAGCGCACGCCCATTCCGGCGGTCAGGCTGCCCGCGAGCGCGGCAAGCAGCAGCACGAGCACGGCGCGCTTTTTGTTGTTTTTGGTCAGAACGGAGCCGACGACGACCACGCCAAGCATGACGAGGGCGAGCAGCAGTTCTTCTCTCATAGTGGGATGCTCCTTTCTGCCAGGCGGGGCTGCTGCGGAGCGCTTGCCCCGCAGCAGCCGGCGGCGTGTTTCTTAGTAGGCGGCAGTGCCGTAGTCGCGGCGGCAATCGCCGAGCGTGTAGAGCTTGCCGTCGCTGCCGATCTCAACACCGGCCAGGCAGCCCACATGCGCGCCGTATTCACTGCTCTCCACATCAAGCTCGAAGCCCATTTCACTCAGCTTGTCCATGGTCTCCTGGCTGTAGCGGTTTTCGATGGTGAGCGTTTTGCTGATGCCGTCGCGGTAGGTGCGCGGGGCAAGGATCGCCTCGGCGACGTTCATATCGAAGTCGACGAAGTTGACGATGGCGTTGAGCGCGGCAGGAACGAGCGCCCAGTTGCCCGGAGAGCCGATGGCGAGCACGGGCTTGCCGTCCTCACCGGCCACGATGGTCGGACACATGGTCGAGCGCACGCGGATGTAGGGCATGAGCTGGTTGACGCGGGCACTCATGGTGTCGTTGAGGTTGCCGAGGTGGGCGCTGAAGACAAAGCCCGTGCCGGGAACCGCCACGGCGGAGCCGAAGTTGATGCCGTTGGTGTTGGTGGTGGAGACCACGTTGCCGTGACCGTCGACCACGGCCATGTGGGTGGTGCCGCCCTGGTCGAGCGTGCAGTCGGCGAGCACCTTTTCGCCGGTGGCGGAGAGGCTGACCTCCAGCTTTCCGGCCTTGGCCGCCTTGATGCGCTGGCCGACGGTGACGCTCTTGGCACGCTCAATACCGTACTCCTTGGAGACGATGGTGTCAACAGGGAGGTTATAGTAGTCGGGGTCGCCCATATAGGCCACGCCGTCCTGATAGGCCAGCGCGTAGGCATCGTTGAGGATCTGCACGGTCTCGGCACTGTCGTGGCCGTAACCGGCAAGGTCGAACTGCTCGGCGATGTTGAGCATCTCCAGCAGCGCCACGCCGCCGTTGGACGGGCCGCCGGCGGTGTAGACCGTGTAGCCGCGATAGGTGGTGGACACGGGCTCGCGGATGACGCTGGTGTACTGGGCGAAGTCCTCATGCGTCAGCACGCCGCCGACGCTGCGGATGTAGTCGACCATCTTGTCGGTGAAGTCGCTGTCATAGAAGCCCTTGATGCCCTCGTCAGCGATCAGCTCAAGCGTGTCGGCAAGATCATTGTTGGTGATGATGTCGCCCTCGTTGTAGAGAAAGCCGTCATCGGTATAGAGGCCGATGGTATAATCATAGGCGGAGAGGTTTTCATAGCGGCCTTCGATGTTGGTGTTCCAGCGGGCGGTGACGGGGAAGCCGCCGCGCGCAAGGTCAATCACGGGCTGGAGCACCTCGCGCGCGGTCATCGTGCCGTACTTTTCAAGCGCGGTGAGCGTGCCGTGCACCACACCGGGGATGGCGATGGCCTCGGGGGAGGGGGGATTGTCAGAGGTGGAGGTGTCGAGCGTGCAGGGGATGGCCGCGCCGGGCGCCTGCGTCATATACTCGATCACGACATACTCGTCGGAGTCAGCCAGATATACGACCATCTGACCGGCGCCGCCCATGCCGGAGGCGGCAGGTTCGAGCATGCCCACAGCGTAGATCATGGCCACAGCTGCGTCCACGGCGTTGCCGCCCTTTTGCAGGATGTCCATGGCGATCTGGGCGGCGAGGGGGCTGGCGCAGGCTGCTGCGCCGTTTTCACCCACGGCACCGGTGCCGAAAAGGTCGCCTTCAAAGGCGGGCACGATCTCCGGCTCAGGGTCGGGCGTGGGAGTGGGGGTGACGACGGTGGGGGCGTCAGGCGTTTCGGGCGTGGGGCCGGGCTCATTCTGCGCGCAGCCTGCAAACAGGCTCAGGCACAGCACGAGCGCGAGCACGAGCGCGGTAAGCTTTTTCAAGGGATGACCTCCTTACAAACTCGTTTGCGAAAGGCCCGCCCCGCCTCCGCAGGTGCGGGACAGAGCGGGCCGTATCGTTTTTATGCGGACTGGGTTGGGACAGCTCAGGCAATGGCGATGCTGACAAGATCAGTCGTCAGATCCATGGCCTTGACCTCGTCGGCGGTCTTGGTGGCGGTGGTGCCGTCGAGGTAGGTGAGGGTATAGTTCTCGGCTTCGGCCATTTCAACGGCGGCGAAGGCGTCAGCAACGGTGAGGCCGGCAGCGGGCACGAAGGCCAGCGCATCCTCAGAGAAGATGTAGTACCCGGCGTTGGTCACACCGGCGTCCTTGGCCTGAGCCTGGCCGAGGGTGAAGTATTCCTTCTCGTTGCCCTTGTCGTTGGGGGCCTGATAGGCGATGTACTTCTGGGTGAAGAGGGCGTAATCCTCGTTCTGGGAGTAGCCGTCCTTGTAGGAGACAACCTTCACACTGTCGCACTCCTTGATGCCGTGCTTGGCGATCAGGTCAGCAGCGGACCAGGCATCGTAGTAAACGCCGGCGCGGTTCTGCAGGTAGGGAGCCTCGGTCTCATAAATGCCCTCGGCGTTGAGCGCCACGGTGATCTTGCTCACGCCCTCGGCGGCGGGCTCGCTGGTCTCATCCATGCCGGTGGGGACGATGTAGCGGATGGCGGTCAGGCCGTACTGCGGGTACTCAATGGAGGTGGCGTCCACGCCGCCGTTGTCATTGTAGAAAATGGAGCACTCGGCGAGCTTGTCCTTGCTGATGGTCTCCACATAACCGTCGGCGCAGATGAAGTCGTAGGCGTCGGCGTCGGCCATTTCAACATAGTCAAACAGGTCGGCCACGTTCCAGCCTTCCTCCTGCATGAAGAGGATGACCTCCTTGTCGACCAGGCAGTAGCCCTTGTAGCTCACGTCGGTGGATTCCTTCTGCGCGGGGCCGACAAACAGGTCGTAGTCGTACTCGGCGTTGTCCTGCTGGAAGCTGACGTACTTGCTGCGGAAAGAGGCGACATCGCACTCGTCGGTGTAGAAGTCGGTGTAGGCCACGGTGAGAACGGTGGCATCCTCAGCGGGAGCAAACCAGAAGTTTGCGTCGATCAGCTCGCCGATGCTGTAGGACTTGTGCCACTCCTTGGCGTTGTAGCACTGGCTGCTGGTCTCAAGCCCCTCAAAGGCATTGTTCAGCACGAGCAGACGCTGCACGCCGGTGAGGACGGGGGCAGGATCGGGGGTGTTGACGGGGTCTTCGACGGGGGGATTATCGGGCTGGGGATCGGGCTCGGGTTCGGTCCTGCTGCAGGCAGCGAGGCTGAGCACAAGCGCGAGCGCAAGAAGCAAAGCGAATACCTTTTTCATCTGGGAATCCTCCTGATTTCATATTTTGATACAGCAGCGCGGCAGGGAAAACCATACACCTCCGCATGGTACTGTTCCAGTATATTTTAGCGTGACAGCGGCATTTTGTCTATCCCTTGCGGCGGAAGAAATATGAATAAAAACTCCGAAAGCGGTGTGTTTCGGACGATTTTCTGCCTGTTGCCGCTTGCCCGCAGCGTCACTGCGTGGTATGATAATACAGAAAAAACCGGGGGAGGGATGCATATGGAGGCGGTGCTCTGCGGCCTTTGCGCGCTGTGGCTTGCGTGGCTTGTGTTTGAGCGGCGGCAGGCGCGGCAGGATCGCGCGCGGCTTGCCCATGTGATCCACGTCAACGGCACACGCGGAAAGTCAACCGTCACGCGGCTGATCGCGGCGGGGCTGCGCGCGGGGGGCTGGCGCGTGGTCTGCAAGACCACCGGCACCGACCCTATCGTCAGTGACGCCGACGGCAGTGAGCATCCCATCCGCCGTCTCGGCCCGTCCAATATCCGTGAGCAGCTGCGCATCCTGCATCGGGCGGCTGCGCAGGGCGCGCAGGTGCTCGTGGTGGAGTGCATGGCGGTGCAGCCCGAGCTGCAGCGCGTGTCGCAGCACGAAATGCTCCTCGCCGACATCGGCGTGATCACCAATGTGCGCATGGATCACACCGAGGTGATGGGCAGCACGGTGGAGGAGATCGCCGTGTCCCTGTGCAGCACCGTGCCTGAAGGCGGGATGCTGTTTACGGCGGAGGAGCATGTGACGGCGCTGCTTGCCGAGGCGGCAGAGGCGCACGGCAGCGCGTTTTTTCCCGTGCGGCCGGACGGAAGCGAGCCGCGCTTCGACTTTGCCGAGAACATTGCGCTGGCGCTGGCGGTGTGCGAGCAGCTGGGCGTGGCGCGGGAGACAGCGCTTGCGGGCATGCGCGGCTTTTCGCGCGACCCCTTTGCCCTGTCGCTCTGGCGTGTGGGGCAGGGCGTGGTGGTCAACGCGCTCTCGGTCAACGACCCGGACTCCACCCTTGCGGTGTACCGCGCGGTGCGCGGCGCGCTGCGTGAGCCGGTGGAGCGCGTGGTGCTGCTGCTGAACAACCGCATCGACCGCGGCGGGCGCACACGCGAGCTGCTGCGCATGGCGCTCTCGCTGGCACCGGATGAGGTGTGGCTGCTGGGCGGCGGACAGGAGTATTGCCGCCGCACGCTGCAAAAAGACGGCTACTGCGGAGCGGTAAAAAAGCTGGGGCACGCGTTTGCGCCGCAGCTTTGCCCATTGGAGGAGGGCACGCTGGTGTTCGCGGCGGGAAATCTCGCCGGAGACGGGCGTGCCCTGATGGAATGGATAAAAGAGGAGGGTTCGGCGCTTGTATGACGTGGTGATCCTGCTCGGTGTTGTGACGAGCATTCTGTTTTTCGAGCTGACGGGGCTTTCCCCGGCAGGGCTGATCGTGCCGGGGTACATCGTGCTCAGTCTGCGTGCGCCGCTGCGCGTGGCATGCACGCTTGCTGCGGCGCTGGCGGCGGCGGGGCTGGTGCGCCTTTTGAGCCGTGTGACGATCCTCTACGGGCGGCGGCGTTTCGCCGCACTGGTGCTGCTGGCCTACGGGCTGCACGCGCTGGTCACGCTTACGGGTGTGCTGCCCTTCCGTACAGATGTGATCGGCTGTCTGGTGCCGGGCATCATTGCGCGCGACTTCGACCGGCAGGGCGTGGTGAAAACGCTTTTGAGTCTTGCGGTGGTGACGGCGCTGCTGGCGCTGGTGCTGGCGCTGGCAGGCTACCCGGTGGTGTAAGATGAGAAAGAACGGACGGACGCTTGCTGCGCTGGTGCTGGCACTGCTGCTCGCCGTGGGCGGCCTTGCTGGAGCGCGCGCCGGGGCGACGACGCAAAAGAGCGCAGACTACGACGTGATGTATGACGCGGCGGAGCGCATGGAGCGCTGCATGGCGCGCATCCGCGTCTATAAAGAAGAGCTGGGGCTGCCCCTGTGCGAGGAGGACGTGCACGAAACCGGGCTTCTTGGCGACTATGTGACAGACATCACCACCACGCTCGGCGCGCCGGAGGCGAAGCGCACCTCGGCCAACAGCGACATGGCGGCGCTTGTGGTCACGCTGCTGCGCGAGGCAGGCGTGCGCGCGGGCGATACGGTGGGGGCGGGCTTTTCCGGCTCGTTTCCGGCGCTTGATCTGGCGGTGCTGTGCGCCTGCGATGCGATGGACGTGCGCTGCGTTTACATCGCGTCGGTCGGGGCATCGACCTATGGGGCAAATCAGCCTGAGCTGACGCTGCCGGATATGGTGTGCCGTCTGGCGCAGGAGGGATATCTGAGCACACTGCCTGCGGCGATCACACCGGGCGGTGCATACGACATCGGCTATGACATGGAGCAAACCGTGCTCGAGGATATCCTCACGCGGCTGGAAGGCTTTGACGTGCCGATCGTGCGCATGGGAGACTTCTCCGAAAACATTGCCTGGCGCATGGCGCTGTATCGGCAGTTGGGGCCGATTTGCTGTTTTGTCGGCGTGGGCGGCAACGTCACAACGCTGGGGCGTGACGGTACAGCGCTGCGTCAGGGCGTGGTTCGAGCGAACCGCGCCGGGCTGGTCACGGCGCGCAGCGGCCTTCTCGAACGCTACAGTGCCGAGGGGCTTTCGGTGATCCAGCTGCTCAACCTGCGCCAGCTCGCTGCGGACTATGGGCTGTCCTACGACCCTGATTCGCTTCCTCCCATCGGCACGAGCGCGATCTACTTCCAGACGCGTTGGGCGGCGCTGCCCGCAGCCACAGGACTTCTGGGCGCGCTGGGTGCGCTGTGGTGGGGCTTTGTCCTGCCGCGCCGCAGAAAGCGCTGACCACTCCCCTCAGGCGAGACTGTCAAAAAACCGGCGTCAGCCGTTTTTTTGAAGAAAAGAAGCGCCCCGCATCACCGATGCGGAGCGCTTTTTTGTCAGATCTTGGCAATGTATTCGTAGGGCAGGGGCACGACCTTGCCGGGGGCGTCGAGCGTGATGAGCTGCTCGAGCGCGGCGCGGACGATCTGCTTCTGCTGCTCAATGTTGTGCGGCTCGCCGGCGTTGGCGCCCATGGGCACCAGCGGGGCGACGGCGCGCGGGGCGCCCGTCTGACGGACGACCGGCGGAAGCGCGGCGATGATGATCGTCGGAATGCCGGCCTTTTCAATCTCTCTCTGCACCAGAACTGCAGAGCGGTGGCAGGTCCCTCACCCGGCGGTGAGCAGGACGGCGTCAACGTCCTCGCTCTTGAACAGCTCGGCAATGGCGGGGCCGGTCTCGTGGCGGAACTTCTCCTGGTTGCCGCCGCCGCCCATGAAGCCAACATGCACCGGGGCGCAGGCGCGGATGAAGCCCTCGGCCGCAAGCTCGTGGATGCGGTCGATGGGGAACATGCAGTTGATGTCCTTGTTGACGTCGCTGTTGTCGTATCCGCCGTGGGAGACCATCAGCTCGGCGGTGGGAACGGTGTTTTCGATCTTTCGCCAGGTGAAGTCGCCGGCGAGGTTAAAGCGCTGCTGCTGCCTGGTGTGGATGCCTGCAGCGGAAGCGAGCGCGATGGACATCTCACGCAGCGGCTTGCGCACCTCCGCCCACACGGGCGGCGGCGTGACGGGCACGTAGATCTCAGAGCGCATGCCCTTGACCAGTGTAAGACCCATTCAGGGTTCCTCCTTTTCATTCTCCTGCGGATGCAGGGTTGTTTTATCTGTACTCAGCTGCTCAGGAAAGCTCATGTTCCAGCCCACCTCCTGCCCGGCGGCAAGGGGCGCGTCGGCGATGAGCATGCGCAGCGGGATGGTCAGCCGACCCAGCCGACCCTTGAGGTCGATGACGGCGGAGCCGCCGTGCACCTCGGTGATCACGCCCTCCATGCGGATCAGGCGCTCACCGTAAGAGAGCGGGCGGGGCATCAGTCGTACTTCTCCCGGCGCTTCTGGCTCATGGGCAGCGACTGCTCGTTGGACACGGTGTCCATGCCGCCCATGGCCTCGATGTTTCCGGCCTTCACGGCGGCGTCCCACTTGCGCTCGGCGGGCAGCACATCTTCGCCGCCCATGGCGTTTTTCAGCAGCTGGATGGCGCGCAGCGCGTCCTCGCGGCAGAGCGTGTTGCAGGATAGCACCTCGTTTTCGATGCCGGAGGCGGACTTGTTGAGGTCGACCATGTGCGTCATGTAGGGGTTGCCCACCACCAGCGCGCCCTGTGCGGCGCAGAAGGACATGCCCACCACGCTGATGCCGCGCATGCCGATCTGCTCGATGTGGCTGGCAAAGTCGATGTGGTTGTTGCCGAAGCCCTCGGTGGTGACGAACGCGCCGTCGGCGTCGAGCATTTCGCACAGCTGGCCGACGCGGCGGGAAACGTAGAACTTTTCGGCGTTGATCTGCGGGGAGCCCACCAGCACCACGCCGCAAAGATCCAGCTCGGGGTCGCTGAGCGCAGCGAGCACCAGCGGCTCACGCCAGTAGTGGCGGGACATCTCCTTCGACGCGGGGCCGATGCAGGTGAGCGCGTGGATGCAGCCGTCGAGAAGCTCCAGCGGCGACACCGTTACCGGCACGTTGCCAAGGTCGACGTTGGGCTTTGCGCCCAGCACGCCCACCGGCTCAACGGGCAGCAGGAGGTTGTCGTGCATGGCGCCCTGTCCCATGATCTCCTTGACGACGACCACCTTCTTGCAGCCGGGGCGGCGATACTGCTCAAACGTCTCCTCACCGACAGCAAGGGAGGCGTCGGCCTTTTTCAGCGCCTCGCGGATCTCCTGAGTGATGTGGTCGGTGGCGGTGTGGGCGGCGAGCGGGCCGGGGCGCTCCATGTTGGTGCCGGCCTTGATGGTCACGCGCGTGCGGATGAACAGGTCGCCGCGGTCGGGCGCGCCGGGACGGTTCCACATGATGTTCTCGTCCAGATAGCCCTCAGACGAGCCGAACTCGCCGATCTGCACGCCGCGCTCGTCCGTGCCGGTGACCATCATCACCACGCCGTCGAGCACGCGCGTCACGCCCGTGCCCACCAGCGCGTCGCCCTCCTTTGTGGCGATGGGCTGCACGTCGAGGACGGTGTCGGAATAGGTGTGATAAGCCTCGGGGGTGATGACATCCAGCGTCAGCGCGCACACCAGTTCCTGTGAGTCAACGCATTCGCGCTCGATGCCCTCGCGGATGTAGAGCGTAGTGCCCTCAAGCTTCGTCTCCGGGCCGCGCAGCACCTGCGTGACGGGGAAGTGGCGGCGCGTGAGCGTGCGCACGAGCCGGGGCTCCTGGGGCGGCTCGGGAAGCGAAACGCCGCCGAAAGCCCCCATGGGGATGCGGATGTCGATGTCCTTGCCCTCGCCGATGCGGATGGTGAGCATGCCGCTTTCTACCTCGGCGGCGGGTGCAGCGGGGGCGGCAGGAGCGGCGGAAACGGGCGCGTTGGCTTCCTGCGTGCCAAGGTTTTCCAGAACGCTGGCCGTGAGCGCGGTGAGCGCGTCACAGGTCTTGGTCAGGCGTGCGCCGAGAGCCTGGCCGATGGTCACGCAGCCGTCCAGATTGAGAAGGCCGGACTCGCACAGCTCGTCGAAAATGGCGGGATCCTCAAGATTCTCAGGGCCGATGACAAGCCCCTCCTCCGCGCGGCAGCAGAGAACGGCGGGGTCTTTGGCGTGGTGCTTTGCGGTTTCAGCGGTGATGGACATGGGGTGTGACTCCCTCCTTCTTTTTTATTTGATATCCTTCCGGGCGACCGGGAGGCTGATCTCAATGTTTTTGCCCGAGGCGATGCGGATGTGGAACGCGCCGCTTTCGATGCACACGGACTGCGTTTCCGCCGCCGACTCCTCCTGCGGCGGGGCAGGGGGCTTGGGCAGGGCGCGGTAGAGCGCGTGCCCCACAGCGGTCATGACGTGGTCGGTCATGTGGTGGACATTCAGCCCCATCGACGGCGCGGAGGCCATGACGGTGTTGGTGCAGTCGGAGCAGTTGCCGATGAGAATGTGCGTGCAGCCGGCCTTTTTGAACTTGAGGTTGTTGCCGGCCTGACCGGGGCAGATGCCGGGGCGCTCGCACTTGAGCGCTGCGCCGGGACGCGGCTCGACGGCCTGCTTGCAGCGGCACACGCACGCGACCTCGGCGTGCATTTTCTCGGCAAGACCGCGCATGCGCGCCTCGCTTCCGCCGCAGGCACACACCAGAAGCCCCAGCTTCTCGCCGTGCAGGTCGGGCAGCGGGTCGGTGACGAGCACCGCGCCGGTGGTGCGGGTGATGGGCTCGTCGGGGGAGACGGAGCGGCCGGTGAACGCGCCGCCCATGATGATCTCACCGTATTCGCCCTCAATGCCGCCCGCACGCTCAAGCAGCGAGGCGGCGGAGGTGCCGATGGGCACGTCGAAGAACACATGCTCTCCGCTGCCGCCGGAGAGTTTACCGCGCACGGTGACGTCCTTGGAGATGCAGGGGCGGTGCTCGTCGATGGCCTCGGCGATGCGGAAGGCCGTTTCGGCGTTGACCACCACGGCGCCCGCTGCGGAGGGCAGTTGATCCACGCGCAGGCTCACGCCCAGGCACTCACGCACCACGGCGCGCTCCTCGCCCATGGGGTAGAGGTCGGGCAGAAGATGCAGCGTGATGGCGCTCTCGCTGCTCAGCGCCTCGCGCAGGGCGCGCACGGCGGCCTCGTTTTTCTCCTTGATGGCGATGATGGCGCGCGGGGCATGGGTGATGTCCATGCAGTGGCGCACGCCGGACAGAAGCTTTTGCGCCTGACGCTCGATGCGGCGGATGTTGTGCACGAGCCCCGGCTCGCACTCGGCGGCGTTGAGCAGCACATAGCCGTCGGGCAGCTCGCAGTTGAGCTTTGCCGCCGTGGGGAAGCCTGCGCCGCCCATGCCCACGATGCCGGCGAGCGCCACGATGCCGCGCTTGTCCGTCCCCTCGGGCACGGTGAGCGGGAGATAGTCCTCGCTTTGCTGTGCGTCAGGCAGAAGCACGATGCGGTCGTCGCGCAGCTCCTGCACAACGCCGCTCACGCTTGCGTACAGGTTTGCGCCCAGTCCCGCGGGCTCGGCGAGGAGCGTGCCGCGCTGCACGCGCTGTCCCTCGCGCACACAGGGCACGCAGGGCGCGCCGACATGCTGGCGCAGCAGGATGTGAATGGTGTTTTCCATAGGGTTGTCCTCCATTATCCCAGCAGGAAGCCGTTTTTCAGCGGGTCGTCGGGCATGACAATCCAGTCGCTCAGTCCGGTGAGCCATGCGCTGCCGGTGATGAGCGTTTCCACGGCGGGGCAGTCGCCCACGCGCGTTTCTCCCATGATCTGGCCGACAAAGCGCGAGCCGCTGATGCTCTCGTAGACAAAGGGCTCGTTCACGCCAAGCTGCCCGTGCGCATGCAGCGCGGCAAGCTTGGCGCTTGTGCCGGTGCCGCAGGGGCAGCGGTCGATCTGCGCGTCGCCGAACACCACGCAGCTGCGTGCGTGCGCGCCCTCGCCGGCGTGTGCGCTGTAAAATTCCACAAGATCCACGCTGTTGATGTCCAGCAGCGGGTGCTTCGGCGCGCCGTCGGCGTTGATCGCGCGCAGCAGCTGCATGCCCAGCGCGCTGAGCACGGCGGCGTTTTCGCGCGTGAGCGCAAGACCCAGCGTGTCGGCGTCCACCAGCGCGAAAAACGAGCCGCCGAACGATACGTCAAACGTCACGCTCCTGCCGTCCGGCAGCGCGACCGTGCGGTCGCGCTGGGCAAGAAAGGCGGGGACGTTGCGGATGCTCACCGCGCGCGCATGGCCGTTTTCCACCTGCACGGCGGCGCGGATGAGCCCGGCGGGCGTGTCGAGCGTGACGGTGGTCTCGCCCTCGCGGACGGGCACGAGCCCTGTCTCCACGGCCATGGAACAAACGCCGATGCTGCCGTGGCCGCACATGTTCAGGCAGCCGCCGCTGTCAAGGAAGATCACGCCTAAATCGGCGCGGCTGTCGCACGGCTCGGTGAGCAGCGCGCCGAACATGTCGCGGTGGCCGCGCGGCTCGTGCAGCAGCGCGGTGCGCAGGTGGTCGAAGCGGGCGATGAGGTCGTGCTTTTTTTCCATCATGGTCGCCCCGTGCAGGGTGGGGAAGCCGGCGTAGAGGATGCGCGTGGGCTCGCCCATGGTGTGCGACTCAATAGTGCGCAGGTGCAGCGCGCCCTCCGGCACGCGGGGAGTAAGCGTCATGGTTTTCTTTCCTTTCGGTTACAGGTGCTTGGCAAAGTTACCGTCGATGGAGCTGACGGAGAAGAACGTGGCAAACGCGTGCGGGTCCACCTCGTGGAGCGTGCGGCGCAGCTGTATGGCCTCGTACTTTGAGAGCACCATGAAGATCACGCGGTGCTCGTGTCCCTCGTAGGAGCCCGTGCCGTCCCAGTAGGTGGCGGCGCGGTCGATCTGGCTGCGCAGGGCAGGGAGAAGCTTGTCGTTGGCGGCGATGATGATGGCTGCCACGTTCTGGTTTTGCGCGTGGGTGTGGTCGGTGACGAAGCTGTACACGGCCACATAGATCAGCGAATACACCACGATCGTCAGGTCAAACATCAGCGCGCAGGCGAGGTAGACGATGATGTTGATCATCATCGAGATCTTGCCTACGCTGAAGTTACGGTCCTTCTGCATGAAGTAAAGGCCGAGGATATCCTGTCCGCCGCCGCTGCCGCCATGCTGGAGCGTCATGCCGCAGCCGTAGCCGCAGATCACGCCGCCCACGATGGACGCCGCCAGCGGGTCGGTGAGGATGGGGTTGGTGGGGATGGGCACGAGCGTGAGGAACACCGACTGCATCGTCGCGCAGATCAGCGTGACAACAAAAAAGCGCCGCCCCAGCTTGCAGTACGCCAGAATGAACAGCGGAATGTCGATGATGTACAGCAGAATACCGGCGATATCCAGCGTCGCCGGAATGGGAAGGTGCGCATAGTCCACCAGCAGCGTGCGCAGCACCTGGCCGATGCCGAGGAAGCCGCCGCTGTAGAGGCCGACGGGAACAATGAAAAGGTTCATGCCCAGCGCGAAAAGCAACGTGCCGAACACGGCGATGGCAAGACGCTTGCCGTGCTGCTCGAGCAGCTGCTTTGCGTCAAGGCGGGGCTGGACGGTGCCGGAAGTGGTCATATGGAGTTCCTCCGTGTATTTTTTACGGCGACATAAAAATTTTTTCCTGTCGCCGCTTG
>CAYPLM010000005.1:0-25431 GCA_964411575.1 uncultured Oscillibacter sp.
TCGCCAACGTGGTGGAGGAGGACGTGGCCTTTGCGCCGGAAAACCTGGGTGTGCCCAGCGATGAGATCCGCGCGCGCGTGGATGCAGCGCTTGCCGCCGTGGGCATGAGCGAGTTTGCAAATGCCGCGCCGCATCTTCTCTCCGGCGGGCAGAAGCAGCGCATTGCCATCGCCGGGATCCTGGCCATGGCACCGCAGTGCATCGTGCTCGACGAGGCCACCGCCATGCTCGACCCCATCGGACGGCGCGAGGTGCTCTCCACCATCGAGCGGCTCCACCGTGAGCAGGGCATCACCGTGGTGCTCATTACCCACCATATGAACGAGGCCGAGCACGCCGACCGTGTGCTGGTGATGAACGACGGCCGCCTCGTGATGGACGGCACGCCGCAGCAGGTGTTTGCGCGCGAGGACGAACTGCGTGCCATGGGGCTCACCGTGCCTGACAGCGTGGCGCTGCTGCACCGGCTGCGTGAGCGCGGCATCCATGTCAGGACGGATGCCGTCAGCGCGGAGGACTGCGCCGCGGCCATTGCCGAATATTTGGGAAAACGAGGATAATTACCTTGGACGATATCATCCGGGTCGAGCATCTGACCCACACCTACGGCGAGGGAACGCCGTTTTGCCGCAGCGCCGTGCGCGACCTTTCGTTTACGGTGCAGCGCGGCGAGTTTCTGGGCATCATCGGGCACACCGGCTCAGGAAAGTCCACGCTCATTCAGCACCTCAACGGTCTGCTCGAGCCCACGCAGGGCAAGGTATACCTGGACGGCGCGGACATCTGGGCGGACAAAAAGACGCTGCGCTCCGTGCGCTCCCGCGTGGGGCTGGTGTTCCAGTACCCTGAAAATCAGCTTTTTGAAGAGACGGTCTACCGCGACATCGCCTTCGGCCCGACCAACATGGGGCTGGATAAAAAAGAGATCGACCGCCGCGTGCGCGAGGCTGCACATTTTGCGGGCGTGGGGGAGGAGTGGCTGGACAAGTCGCCCTTCTCGCTCTCCGGCGGGCAGAAGCGCCGTGTGGCCATCGCCGGCGTGATCGCCATGGAGCCGGAGGTGCTGGTGCTCGACGAGCCCACTGCCGGGCTTGACCCACGCGGCTGTGAGGGGCTGCTTTCCCACATCCGCGCCTATCATCAGGCACACGGCGGCGCAGTGGTGCTGGTGAGCCATTCCATGGAGGAGATCGCGCGCAATGCCTCGCGCATCCTCGTCCTCTCCGACGGGCAGCTGCTCGCCCAGGGCACGCCGCGCGAGGTGTTCGCGCAGAGCGAGCTTCTGGTGCGCGCGGGGCTCGACGTGCCGCAGATCACGCGCATCGCCCTCGAGCTGCGCCGCAGAGGCGTGGACGTCGACCCGGCGGTCTACACCGCCGAGGAGCTGGCTGACCGGCTGGCCGCGCTGAAAAGGGGGGTGCGCTGATGCTCAAGGATATCACGCTGGGGCAGTATTTCCCCGGAAACACCGCCGTCCACCGCCTCGACCCGCGCACAAAGCTTTTGTGCACGGTGCTCTACATCGTGGCGCTTTTCGCCTCGCAGCGGGCGTGGCACTATGTGCTGGTGGCCGCCGTACTGGCGCTGGCGGTGAGCGTTTCCAAGGTGGGGCTGCGTGCGCTGCTGCGCGGGCTCAAGCCCATGTGGTTTCTCATCGGCTTTACCGCTCTGCTCAACCTTTTCTACACGCCCGGTGACGAGCTTTTCTCCCTCTGGGTGCTGCATGTCACGCGTCAGGGCGTGACCACCGCCATTTCGATGGTGCTGCGCATCACGCTTTTGATCATGGGCACCTTCCTCATGACCTACACCACCAGTCCCATCGCCCTCACCGACGCGCTGGAAAGCCTGCTCTCGCCGCTCAAACGGCTGCATTTTCCCGTGCACGAGCTGGCGATGATGATGTCCATCGCTCTGCGCTTTATCCCCACGCTCATCGAGGAGACGGACAAGATTATGTCCGCACAGAAGGCGCGCGGCGCGGATTTCACCGAGGGCAATCTTGTCCAGCGTGCCAGAGCGCTGCTGCCGCTGCTCGTGCCGCTGTTCGTTAGCGCGTTCCGCCGTGCCGACGAGCTGGCCACGGCCATGGAGTGCCGCTGCTACCACGGCGGCGAGGGACGCACGCGTCTGCATGTGCTGCGCTACATGGCGGCGGATTTCGCGGTGTTGTCGGGATACGCGGCGCTCTCGTGCGTCATTTTATTCACCTGATCGGAAAAATTCAAAAAAAGGACATACATCATGCGAAATATTGCGCTAAAATTGATGTACAATGGTACGGCGTACCACGGCTGGCAGATGCAGCGCACGCAGGCAAGCGTGCAGGAGACGCTTGAGCGCGCGCTGACGATGGTCTGCGGCGCGCCGGCGAAGCTCACCGGCTGCGGACGCACGGATGCTGGTGTGCACGCTGAGCGGTATGTGGCAAACTTCCGCACGGAAAGCCGTATCCCCATCGACCGATTGCCCTTTGCCGTCAACACGCACACGCCCGAGGACATCGTGGTGCGCGAGGCGTTGGAGGTGGACGAGGGCTTCAACGCCATTGGTTCGTGCCTGAAAAAGGAATACACCTATCGCATTTTCAACTCCCGCATCAAAAACCCGTTTTATGTTAACCGCGCCTATTTTTACCCCAAGCGGCTCGACGAGGGCGTAATGGACGCGGCGGCGCGTGCCTTTGAGGGCACGCACGACTTTCGTGCTGTGCGCTCCGTGGGCACCGAGACAAAAACCACCGTGCGCACCATCTACTACTGCCGCGTCACGCGCGCGGACGACCTTTTAGAGCTGAAGGTGTGCGCCGACGGCTTTTTGTACAACATGGTGCGCGCCATCACCGGCACGGTGCTCTATGCCGCCGAGGGCAAGCTCACACCGGAGGACATCCCGCGCATTCTCGACGCAGGCGACCGCACGCTTGCCGGCCCGACGGTACCGCCGGGCGGTCTGTACCTGACAAGGCTTTGGTATGAGGATGAGAGGCTGAATGACTGAAAAAAGGATCGAGGACATTGTCCGTGAGGAAAAGGCGCGCAGCCGTGCCGCCCCGCGTGAAAGAAAACCGCTGCGCCGCATCGCTCAGCTTGCAGGCGTGCTGCTGCTCGTACTGGCGATGGTCGCAGCCGCTGTCTGGTGGGACATGGGCAGTGAGCGGGAGCTGAAAAAGCTGCTCAACTTCGACAAAACAACCACGGACGAGGCGGTGTGGCGCTACGACAGTGCAAGCGGAAATCGCTATGCGCTGCTCGGCGAGAGCACGCTTCTCGTTGCATCGCCCTCGCGCGTGGCACTGCTGTCCGCAGACGGCAGCGCGCTCTACAGCTCCCCCGCTGACCTCGACGCGCCCTGCATCGCCGTGGGCGGCAGCACCGCAGCCGTGTACGACGCGGGGGGAACGGCGCTCTACCTGTTTGACGAAGCGGGGCTCGTGCGCGACATGAGTGGCGAGGTCACGGGCGCGCTTTACGCCGTATCGCTCAACGCGCGCGGCGATCTGGCCGTCACCGCCGGGCGCAGCGGGTATCGCTCCTGCGTCACGGTGTACGACGCGGCAGGGAAGAGGGTCTATGAGATCAACTCCTCCAACCGCTATATGGCCAATGCCTGTGTCAGCAGCGACGGCAAGCGTCTGGCCGTCTGCGTGCTCGGGGAGGCCGACGGCGCGTTCCAGAGCACGGTTCAGCTTTATTCACTCAGCAGTGACTCCTCCAACGGCTCATGGTCGATGAACGACAGCCTGGTGCTTCAGCTCAGCGCCCCTGCGGGCGGCTTCGCCGCCGTGGCGGACGACCGCTTTACGATGGTCTCCGACGAGGGTACGCTGCTGGGTGCTTACCGCTATGAGTACCCCTATCTGCGCGACTTTGACCTGTCCGGCGAGGATTTCTTCGCGTTCTACCTCAGCCAGTACCGTTCCGGCAGCGCCGGAAAGCTGGTCACGCTGGACGAGAGCGGCACGCTGCTTGCCTCGCTCGACACGCACGGCGAGGTGCTCGACATCTCCGCCTGCGGAGACTATCTGTGCGTGCTCTATGCCGACAGTCTGACGGTTTACAGCGCTGCGCTCGAGGAGCAGTGGCGTCTGGACGACACAGTGTATGCCCGCGCGGCGCTTCAGCGCGCCGACGGCAGCGTGGTGCTGCTGGGCAACACCGAGGCACGGGCAGTTTCTGCACAGTAAGGCGCTTTTACTTTATAACTGCTGAAAGCAAAGGGATTATCCAGTTTTTAGCAGGAGAGACAAATCTTTTCCCTTGCAAAGGAGGGTAAACCTGTGGATAATGGAATGATGATGGATCTGGGGCTCCTCGCTGTGCTGGTCATCGGCGCAGCCGTGGGCGCAAAGCGCGGCCTGTGGCGCAGTCTGACGGGCGCGGTGCTGCTGCTCGCGGCGATTTTCGGTGCATCGCTGCTGACCAATCAGCTCACCGACCCGGTAACGGAGCTGATCTACCCCATGGTGGAGGAAAAGGCCGTTGTCTGGGCGGAGAGCGTTGCAGAGGCCGCCGTAGACAGCGCCCAGCAGGAAAACGCGCCTGACCTCGGCGCTTTGCGTGAGGCGCTTGAAAAGTTCGGCGTTTCGCAGGAGCGGCTGGAGGATCTGCTTGCTTCGTTCAATAACTCCGTCGGCAGCGCCGTCAGCGGCGCGGTAAACAGCCTTGTCAGCGGCGCGGCAAAGCTCTTTGTGCGCGCGCTGGTGCAGTCGGTGCTGTACCTTGCGTGCTTTGTGGTGCTGCTGCTACTGCTGCGGCTTTTGATCCGGGCGGTCGACCTGATGCTCAAGCTGCCGGTGCTGTCCACGGCCAACAGCCTTGGCGGGGCGGTGTTCGGCCTGATCGCGGCGGCACTGATCCTGTTTTTTGTTCTTTCTTTGTGCGCGCGCTTTGGCGTGGAGCTTCCGGAAATGGAGCAGACGACTCTTTTCAAATGGTTCCGCGTCAACACGCCCCAATCTGTCCTGACATCCCTGCTTTGATTTTCGGAGGTAAATGATCCATGCAGCCTACGCTTTGTTCCAGATGCAAAAAAAATGTCGCCGTGGTGTTCATCACCCGGATGGAAAACGGAAAAAATATTAACGAGGGTCTGTGCCTCAAGTGCGCAAAGAACCTCGGCCTGCCGCAGGTGGATGAGATGATGCGTCGGATGGGCATCACCGACGACGATCTTGACCGCCTCTCCAACGAGATGATGGGCGCCTTCGGCGGCGCAGAGGAGCTTGCTCCCACCGAGGAGGACGACTCCGACGAGGAGGACAGCGGCAAGACCGCTACCTTCCCCTTCCTCAACCGCTTTTTCGGCAACAATGCGCCCGCTCCGCAGGAAAACGCGGAGGCCGAGGAACCGCGCCAGAAGAGCGGGAAAAAGGACACCAAGCGCAAATTCCTCGACACCTACGGCATCAACCTCACCAAGCGCGCCCGCGACAGGAAGCTTGACGCGGTGATCGGCCGCAAAGAGGAGATCGAGCGCGTGGTGCAGATTCTAAACCGCCGCCAGAAGAACAACCCCTGCCTCATCGGCGAGCCGGGCGTGGGCAAGACGGCCATTGCTGAGGGGCTCGCGCAGAAGATCGCTGACGGTGACGTGCCGTTCAAGCTGCGCGGGAAAGAGGTCTATCTTCTCGACATGACCGCGCTCGTGGCGGGCACGCAGTTTCGCGGACAGTTTGAAAGCCGCATGAAAAGCCTCATTGAAGAGGTGCGCAAGCTCGGAAACATCATTCTCGTGATTGATGAGGTGCATAACCTCGTCGGCGCGGGTGACGCCGAGGGCGGCATGAATGCGGCCAATATCCTCAAGCCTGCGCTCTCCCGCGGCGAGATTCAGGTCATCGGCGCGACCACCTTCAACGAGTATCGCAAGCATATTGAAAAGGACAGTGCGCTCGAGCGTCGCTTCCAGCCCGTTACCGTCAGCGAGCCGAGCATTGCCGACACGCTCGAGATCCTGCGCGGTGTCAGCCGGTATTATGAGCAGTTCCACGGTGTAAAGATCCCCGACGGCGTGCTGCGTCAGGCAGTGCTTTTGAGCGAGCGCTATATTACCGACCGCTTCCTGCCCGACAAGGCCATCGACCTGATCGACGAGGCGTGCTCCGACGTGAACCTGCACGACGCGGGCATCAACCGCCGCATGGAGCTCCACCGCGAGCTTGCCGACTACGCCCACGAGCGGGAAATGCTGGAGCAGGAGACCGAGCAGCCAGACTTTGAGCGTCTTGCCGAGCTGCGCAGCCTTGAGTTGCAGCGCAAGGCCGAGCTTGATGCGCTGTGCGCCGATGGCGACCCCGAGCTGGGCATGGACAGCCTCGCCCGCGTGATCGAGCTTTGGACGAAGATCCCCGCCAGCCGCATCCGCGAGGACGAGTTCCACCGCCTCAGTGAGCTTGACGCACGTCTCAAACGCCGCGTGATCGGACAGGACGAGGCCGTAGACGCCGTGGCTGCCGCCGTGCGCCGCAGCCGCGTGGGCATCAGCCCCAAACAAAAGCCGGTCAGCTTCATCTTTGTCGGCCCCACGGGCGTAGGCAAGACCGAGCTTGTCAAGCGCCTTGCCGAGGATCTGTTCGACTCGCCCGACGCGCTCATCCGCATCGACATGTCGGAGTATATGGACAAGTATTCCGTCTCGCGCTTCATCGGTTCGCCTCCGGGCTATGTGGGCTACGACGAGGCCGGGCAGCTGACTGAAAAGGTGCGCAGACGTCCGTACAGCGTGGTGCTGTTCGACGAGATCGAAAAGGCGCATCCTGACGTGCTCAACATCCTCCTTCAGGTGCTCGACGACGGCGAGATCACCGACGCGCAGGGACGCCGCATCAACTTCGCCAACACCGTCATCATCATGACCTCCAACGCCGGCAGCGACCGCAAGGAGGGCAGCGTCGGCTTCGGCAAGAGCATGAACGAGCAGAGCCGCGACCGCGTGATGAAGGCGCTGGGTGAGTTCCTGCGGCCGGAGTTCATCAACCGCGTGGACGAGGTGGTGTGCTTCAACCGCCTGAGCGAGGAGGACTTCGGCAAGATCGCCGCGCTGATGCTCGACGAGCTTCAAAAGAGCATGATCGAGAAAGGGCTGCGCTTCTCGTGGGATGACGCGGTGATCGCATATCTGACGAAGAAGTCCTATTCCATGACCTATGGTGCGCGCAACCTGCGCCGCCTGATCCAAAAAGAGATCGAGGATCCCGCCGCCATGCGCATCATCGAGTCCTACGAGCACCCGGTCACGCAGCTGCGCGCGGTGATGGACGGCGACACGCTCACCGTGGCAGCAATGTAAAAAGGGGAGAGTGAGACATGCTTTTTCACAGGGACAACGCATTCCGCAAGGACATTGAGCCGCGATGCAGCTACTGCGAGTACGGCAGCGCCATCAGCAGTGAGCGCGCGGTGTGCGTAAAAAAGGGCGTAGTAGACGCGGCAGGGCATTGTAGCCGCTTCCGCTACGATCCGCTCAAGCGCGTTCCGCCGCGCCCGGCTGAGCTGGGCGGCAGCCATTCCCCCGACGAGTTTAAGCTCTGATCCCGTCGGCTCGTGACCCTTCCATGATACATATATGAGTATCTGTCAGTTCACAAAACATGAGAAAAGTGATATCATATATGAAACATTCAAATGGACGGCACAAGCCTTCCGGGAAGGGACGTGGAGCAAGCTATGCCAGCACAGCAGAAAAAGACCATGATTCGGGATATGGTCGTCACCGGGTTCGCCCTGTTTTCCATGTATTTTGGAGCCGGAAATGTGGTCTTTCCGCCATTTCTCGGCATGGAGTCCGGCTCGCAGTGGGTGACGGGCTTTATTACCTACTTTATTTCCGACATCGGGCTTGCGCTTCTGGGCATGTTCGCGCTGCTGCGTGTGGGCAGCAGTGAGGCGGTGCTCCAGCGCATCGGCCGCGTTCCGGCTGAGATTCTGATGAGCGCGATGATCCTTTGCGTGGGGCCGATGCTGGCCATTCCCCGTACCTCCGCCACGACCTACGAAATGGCCATCCAGCCTAACCTGCCGGGCATTTCGTCGGTGGTGTTTTCTATCCTGTTTTTCGGCCTGATCCTGGGGCTTTGCATCCGTCAGTCCGCCGTGGTGGACATCGTGGGCAAGATTCTTACGCCGCTGCTGCTTCTGGGGCTGCTGGTGATCATCGGCAAGGGCATTCTCACGCCGCTTGGCGAGGTTGCCGCCGTGCCGCAGATCGACGGTGTGGCCGTCACAGGAATCAAAGCGGGCTATCAGACGATGGACGCGCTGGCCTCTCTGCCGTTTGGCATCATCGTGCTGCAAAGCGTGATGGACAAGGGGCACCGCGAGCGCAAGGACGTCCTGCGTGTGGTGAGCGGCTCGTCGCTTCTGGCGGGCGTGCTGCTGCTGGCAGTGTATATGGGGCTTGCATATCTTGGTGCAACGGTCTCTACCATGTACACTGCTGAGATCGGCCGCGCGCAGCTGATCATGACCATCGTGGAGAGCCTGATGGGCCGCGTGGGCATGGTGATCTTCGGCGTGGTGGTGGGTCTTGCCTGCGTGACAACCGCCGTAGCGCTTACCAGCTCTGCCGCCGCGTATTTTTCCGAGGTCTGCCGCAACAAGGTGTCATACAAGGCGTTCGTGATCATCATCTGCGTGTTCAGCGCGGTGGTGTCCAATCTGGGTCTCGACCGTATCGTCTCCATCGCTTCGCCGGTGCTCGACATCGTGTACCCGCCGCTTCTGGTGCTCATCTTCATCTCGCTGCTCTATCCCCAGCTCAACGACCGCGCCAGCAAGGGCGCGACCATTGGCGCGCTGCTCTCGAGCGTCCTGTGCACGCTCAACACGCAGTTCGGCCTTATCCCCGCCATTGAGGACTTGCCGCTCTACAGCCTTGGTCTTCCGTGGATTTTCCCTGCACTGCTCCTCGGCGCGGCGGCTTTGCTGCTGCCCGACAAAACAAAAAAGGAGGTGTGATCGATGCAGATCACACGCGTAGTTGCCGTATACTTCAGCGCCACGGGGAAGACCCGGCGCGTCGTTTCCACACTGGCCAACGCCGTGGCACAGGCCATGGAGCTGCCGCTGGACACCGTTGACTTTACGCATCCCGCCGCGCGGGAGGAGACGTATGCCTTCTCCGTCGACGACCTTGTTGTTTTCGGCTTGCCCACCTATGCCGGGAAGCTGCCCAACAAGCTGCTGCCCTTCGTGCAGTCCGGCTTCTGCGGCAACGGTGCGCTGGCTGTGCCCGTCGTGACTTTCGGCAACCGCAGCTTCGACAATTCGCTTGCCGAGCTGTGCGTCAGTCTCGAAAACGCCTGCTTCCACACCATGGCCGCCGGAGCATTCGCCTGCCAGCACGCCTTTTCTGACACGCTGGCCGCCGGGCGGCCTGACGGCGAGGACATGCAAAAGCTTGCCGAGCTGGGCGGTGCTGTGGTACGCCTTCTCGCACAGGACGCGCCCCCCGCGCCCGTGGCGGTGGAGGGAGACGCCGCCGCGCCGTACTACCGGCCCCTGGGGCTGGACGGCGAGCCGAAGAACTTCCTCAAGGCCAAGCCCGTGACCGACGCAGAAAAGTGCAGCGGCTGCGGTGTTTGCGCCGCGCTGTGCCCTATGGGCAGCATCGACCCGGCCGACCCGAGCAGCGTGACAGGCGTTTGCATCAAGTGCCACGCCTGCGTGCGTGCCTGTCCCGTGGGTGCCAAGTCATTTGTTGACCCGGCCTTCCTTTCGCACAAGGCTATGCTCGAGCGCGACTACACCCGCCGCGCTGAAAGCAAGGTGTTCTATTAACGCTCCATACACACTCCCCTCCGCACGGCTTTGTCCGCACGGAGGGGAGCTTTTTTGCTATGCAAAAGCATAGTAAAATATGAAATGCTTCATTTTCTCGCCTCTTCGGGGCAACCGAAAATGATGCACAAAACTTCATGCGCTATCCTTTTGCCGCATTTCGTGGTGTGCCGCAGCGCATGAAGTTTTACGCCTGGAATTGATGGAATTATTTTTATTGCAATTTTCATTAAGATGTCATATAATATTTTTCGTTATTTTTGCAGAAGGGGGGACGCAGCTTGCAGCGGTTCTTTCACACGCACCCGCGTGCGCTGTGCGCGGCGCTGCTCGTGCTGCTCTACAGCCTGTATTTTCTCACGCAGCACATCCCGCTGAGCTACCACACCGTGCATGTGCCGCTGGACGACTGCATCCCGTTCATGCCCGCGTTCATTCTGGCGTATATTCTGTGGTACTTCTATGTGCCGGGGCTGCTGCTGTATACAAGTTTTTGTGAGCGGGAGATATTTTTACGGCAGATGGCCGTGCTGCTCCCCGGCATGGCTCTTGGCATCGCGACGTTCGTCCTCTTTCCCACGCAGATCGATTTCCGCCCCGATGCGGCAGGAGAGGGGCTGGCGCTGGCGCTCTGTCGCCTGATCTACGCGAACGACCGGCCGGTGAACGTGCTGCCAAGCCTGCACTGCTTTGAAACGCTGGCGGTGTATCTTCCACTGATGCAAAACCGGCGCGGACACCGCACGCTGTGTGCCGTGTGCGGCGTGCTGGCTGCGCTGATCTGCCTGTCGACGGTATTCGTACGGCAGCACTCCGTGGTCGATCTTGCCGCCGGAATCCTTCTGGCGCTGGTGCTCAACGCCCTTGCCGGGCGCACATTCTTTCAGAAAAGAGGAGGAGCCAAGTGATGGTCATCCGTCCGTTTAACCCTGTGTTCTGGGGCGTTCTCGCGCTCACCGCCGCAGTGCTGGTGCTGCTGCATTTCCTCTGCCGCGACAGTGAGCAGGCGCAGCGCGAGCGGGCGCTGCTGGTGCTGTGCGCGTTCAATCTGGTGTTTTACTTCGTGTATAAAGAGCTGCTGTCACACGACGCCGAGTTTTTGTTGGTCAAGGGCATGGAGCAGTTCAACTGGTTCGATGAGCTGCCGCTGCAGCTTTGCAACATCAACCTCTTTCTCATCCCCATCGGCATCCTGACGAAAAAACGTCCCATCCTTGGCTTTTCCTTCTTCTTCGCACCTCTGGGGGCGCTGCTGGCGATGGTCTTTCCCAACGCGCCGTTCGACGGCTTTGTCGTCACGCTGCCGCGCATGATCGGTTATTACGGCACGCACGCACTGCTCATCGTCTGCGGCCTCGCGCTCGCAGTGCTGAACATCTACCGTCCCAAGCGACGGGACGTGGGCGGCATCCTTGCGGCGCTTCTGGTGCTGGCGGCGTGCATGCACGGCGTGAACACCCTGCTGCGCGCCACCGTGTGCCCGCAGGCCAACTACTTTTACACCTACTACACCGACATCAGCATTCTCATTCTTATGTGGAACCTGATTCCTGTGCCGCTGGTGTACCTGCTGTCCGGCTTCCCGCCGCTGGTGTGCTACATGCTGGCCGTTTCCTACGCCTTTGAGCGCGGGGAAAAAGCCCTGTCCGTGTAACTGAAAATGCCGCGCTCCCTGCGTAGGGAGCGCGGCGCTTTTTACTGGTCAAAGCCGGGGTTCATATAGTAGACGTTCTTCTCATTCAGTCGGTCTTTTGCCAACCGCAGTCCCTCGCCGAATCGCTGGAAATGCACGATCTCGCGGGCACGGAGGAACTTGATGGCGTCGTTGACATCCGGGTCGTCGGAAAGGCGCAGGATGTTATCGTACGTCACGCGCGCTTTCTGCTCGGCAGCAAGGTTTTCCGTGAGGTCTGCGATGGTGTCGCCGGTGACCTGAAGGCTTGCTGCACTCCACGGTGCGCCGGAGGCGGCAGTGGGGTATACGCCGGTGGTGTGGTCGACGAAGTACGCGTCAAAGCCCGCCTGTTTGATTTGCTCGTCAGTCAGATTCCGCGTGAGCTGGTGGACGATGGTGCCGATCATCTCAAGATGCCCCAGCTCCTCGGTACCGATGTCGGTTAGAAGCCCCTTCAGCTCGGCGTAGGGCATGGAGTAGCGCTGGCTGAGATAGCGCAGCGACGCGCCCAGCTCGCCGTCCGGACCTCCATACTGGCTGATGATCAGCGCGGCGAGGCGGGGGTTGGTGTTGGTGATCTTTACGGGATACTGGAGCTTTTTTTCATAGACAAACATTAGCCGTTCCCTCCCATGTCCCACGGCCACGGGTCGTTGAGCCACACATAGCCCTTGGGCGTGATGTCGGTTTGCAGCAGCGGACCGTACTGCTGCTGATACTTCTCGCGCCCCTCCTGACCGAGCTTGATATACGCCCAGTAGAGGCTGAGCGCCTCGGTGTCATCCTTGTGTGTGGTGAGATAAAGCCCCAGCTCGTCGATGGCAAAGTCCAGTGCCATCAGTTCGCTCAGCGCCGTGTTGGCGGCAGGGAAGCGTGACTCCATATCGGCGTGGAAGGGGAGATTGAGCCCCGGAAACAGCGTTCCCTCGCGCAGTGCGTCCTGTTGGCTGTAGCGCGGCGGGTCGTTGGGCTGGATGGGGATATAGGGGAAAGCCAGGCTGGCACAGCTGCCCGGCAGCGAGCCGCTGCCTGCAGCACAAGCCGTCGGCTTCTGATCGTTCTCCAATGCGGATCACTCCTTGTTTCGTCTTGCGAGCGCACAGCGCTCAGTGCAGTGTATGCCGCGGCAGGGAAGAGGGTCACTGTTCCTGCCTTTGGGGGCTTCCTTTTTGCGCCAAAGCATGCTATAATCGGTTTAACCCATGGCGACCGCGCATAGACTGTGCGGGGTGATGGAATGATCGTTATTTTAAGAAGGCGGCAGCTTGTTTTGGTTGCGCTGGCTGTGTGCACACTTTGTGCGCTGTACCGCTTTGGCATCCCGGCGAGCGAGCCCGCGTTTGCGCCGACAGCGGCAAGGCCGCGCGTGATCGTTATCGATGCCGGGCACGGCGGAGAGGATGGCGGTGCGGTGGCGGCTGACGGCACAGTGGAAAGCGGCGTGAACCTCGCTGTAGCGCAAAAGCTTGACGCGTTGCTGCGCTTTTTGGGCGAAGACACGCTGCTCACGCGCACAGACGAACGCGCGCTCTACTCCGATGACGCGCAGACTCTGCGGCAGAAGAAGATTTCCGATCTTCAAAATCGCGTGGCGCTGGTCAACGCGCAGGAAAATGCCCTGCTCGTCAGCATCCACCAAAACAGTCTGCCCACCAACACGCGCGTGCACGGCGCACAGGCGTTTTATGGCCGCCAACAGGGAAGCGACACGTTGGCCCGCAGCGTGCAGGCGCAGCTCAATGCCGCCGTGAACGGCGAAAATGCCAAAACGGAAAAGGCGATGGACGATAGCATCTACCTCATCAAAAATGTCGCCTGCCCATCGATTCTGATCGAATGCGGCTTTTTATCCAACCCGGTGGAAACGGCGCTGCTGCAAACGCCCACGCACCAGCTTATGTTGGCTGCTGCCATCGCCGCCGGGCTATTACAACAGGAAGGGGAGACCCTATGAAAGCAAAAGGCCCCATGTTTTACTGCACTCAGTGCGGCAACGAGACTGCAAAATGGGCAGGGAAGTGCCCCAGCTGCGGTGCGTGGAACTCCATCGTCGAGCAGCCTGCCGCGAAAAGCGGGGGGAAATCCACCTCCCGCGCCGTGGGCGGCTTTCGCGCCAAGGCGCACCCCATCGCCGCGCTGGAGAGCACGCAGGAGTTGCGCTTTGCCACCGGCATGGGCGAGCTTGACCGCGTGCTCGGCGGCGGCGCGGTGAAGGGCTCGCTGGTGCTTGTCGGCGGCGCACCGGGCATCGGCAAGTCTACGTTGATGCTGCAAATTTGCGGCCAGCTGTGCCGCTTTGCCAAGGTGCTGTATGTATCCGGCGAAGAGTCGCCCCACCAGCTCAAGCTGCGCGCCGAGCGGCTGAAGGTGACGAGTGAAAATCTCTACGTCCTCTCCGAAACGTGCCTTGGCGATATGCTGGAATGCGTGGCGGAGGAAACGCCGGATATCGTCATCGTCGACTCGATTCAGACGCTCTACAGCGAAGCGGTCGAGTCCCCGGCAGGCAGTGTGTCGCAGGTGAAAGAGTGCACCATGGCGCTCATGCAGCTTGCCAAGGGGCAGGGCGTGACGGTGTTTGTCATCGGACATGTTAACAAGGAAGGCTCCATCGCGGGGCCGAAGGTGCTCGAGCATATGGTCGACTGCGTGCTCTACTTCGAGGGCGACCAGCACATGACGTACCGCATCCTGCGTGCGGCGAAAAACCGCTTTGGCGCGACCAACGAGATCGGCGTGTTCGAGATGGAGGCCGAGGGTCTTGTTGAGGTGCAGAACCCGTCTGAGCTGCTGCTCTCCGGCCGCCCGGCGGACGCGCCGGGCACATGTGTGACCTGCGTGATGGAGGGTGCACGCCCGGTGCTTGCCGAAATTCAGGCGTTGCTTGCACCCACCACGTTCCCATCTCCGCGCCGCACCAGCAACGGCTTCGACTATAACCGCGCGGCGATGCTGCTGGCAGTGCTGGAAAAGCGCGGCGCGTTGAAGGTGTCGACCTGCGACGCGTATTTGAATGTCATCGGCGGTCTCACGCTCGATGAGCCGTCAGCCGACCTGGCCGCGCTCCTGGCACTGGCATCGAGCTATCTTGATAAGCCCATCGGTGCCAAGGTCGCTGCCATCGGCGAGGTAGGGCTCACCGGCGAGCTGCGCAGCGTCAGCAATCTCGAGCTGCGGCTGCGCGAGGTGCGGCGGCTCGGCTTTGAAAAGTGCATCATCCCCGCACAGAGGGCAGATCGTCCTGTAAAGGCAGACGGCTTAACAGTTCATGAGGTTCATAATGTTGGCGAGGCGCTGCGCCTGCTGGCGCGCGGCTGACGCGGGGGATATAGTGTGCGCAGCCGCTCGCTTGTCTGCGCAGTCTTCTACCGACCCGAGCGCACTTCGCCCCGCACATGCCTTCCTGCTGAAGCAGGCAATTGGCGGAACAGACATTCACGTTTCATCAGCTCCCTTCGTCTCTATTTTGGACTGGGAGCGGTGAAATTATGAAAAGGAAATTGCCCACGTCTTTCACAGCAGTGCCGCAGCGTGCATAGCATGTGCTGAAAGAGGTGAGCGCACATGCCCATCACGCTTCATGTCTACTACCGTGCCGCTGCTGTGCGCTACGCGCGCACCTGGGCGCTCGGACGCAATCCGCAGTATTACGACTACGAGGCCATCGGCGGTGACTGCACAAATTTCGTTTCACAGTGCCTGTACGCCGGTGCGGGAATCATGAACTATACGCCAACCTTTGGCTGGTATTATATCGACGCAAACAACAAGTCGCCCAGCTGGACGGGTGTGGCGTATCTCTACCAGTTTTTGATGCGCAGCACACGTTCCGTCGGCCCTGCTGCGCAGGAGAGCACGCTGCAGGCGCTGGAGCCGGGGGATGTGGTGCAGTTGTCGTTCGACGGTGTCAACTGGCAGCACACGCCGCTTGTCATTTCAGCGGAGCATGCGCGCTCGCCGGACGAGGTGCTGCTTGCCGCACATTCGTACGATTCCTACGCGCGTCCGCTGTCCAGCTACGTCTACCACAGCGTGCGTTTTTTGCATATCACCGGCGTGTGGAAGCCCTGAAAAATGGGTATCCCATGGTAATTTTTACAGGGAGAGCAAAATGATATGAGATTGCTGTTTGAGATCGACAAGCAGGATTACGCTGCCTGTACCCGCAGATTTGTGCGTCATTCGGCGCGCAGCGTCATCATTCGCGGCAAAACGGTCGCAATGGTTCACAGCCTGAAATATGACTACTACAAGTTCCCCGGCGGCGGTATTGAGGGGGATGAATCGCCCGTCGCTGCCATGCTCCGCGAGACCCGCGAGGAAGCGGGACTGGTGGTCAAACCCGAAACCGTAAAAGAATACGGCTATGTGCATCGTATTCAGAAAAGCACGAAGAACGCAGCCGAGTGCTTTGTGCAGGATAACTTCTACTATCTTTGCGACGCAGAGCGCACGCCCGTTTCGCAGCAGCTGGATCACTACGAGGCGGAAGAGCGCTATACGCTGGAATTTGTCGACCCACAGACCGTGCTGCAAAAGAACCGTGCGGTAGCGGAAAGCCCATACGACCCCGCGATGTTCGAGCGGGAAGCGCGGGTCATCGAGCTTCTGCTTGACGAAGGATTGTTGTAACAAAAGGGAAGAGGAGTCCTTAGGGCTCCTCTTCCGGCGTTTCTTTCGATTTTTTTGGCGGCTTGACGCGTGACAAGGGGTTTGCCTTTGCAGCCACGCGCAGCGCCTCGTTGTCAATGTGGGTGTATATCTCGGTGGTGTTGAGATGCTCGTGTCCCAGCACCTCCTGTACGGCCTTCACATCCACGCCATTTTGCAGCATCAGCGTGGCGGCCGTATGACGCAGTTTATGCGAGGAGTACTGCGTGGGGTCGAGCCCGGCTTCAAGCAGATGCTTTTTCACCAGTGCGTGCACCGTGGAGCGGCTGACACGCTCATTGCGAGAGGAGAGGAAAAGCGCGTCCTGATCGCGCCCCGTGATCGAACGGCGCACAGCCAGGTATTGCTCCAGCGCACCCTTACAGGCTTCGTTGAGGTAGACGATCCGCGTTTTTCCGCCCTTGCCCAGCACACGCAGCGCTTCACCCTGAATGTCACTGAGGTTCAGGCTGATCAGCTCGGAAATCCGCAGGCCGCAGTTGAGAAACAGTGTGAGGATGCAGTAATCACGTTCACGGAATTTCCCGTCAACAGAGGTCAAAAGCTGCACGCTTTCGTCAAGAGTCAGGTACTTTGGCAACGTTTTCAGGATTTTTGGCGAGTCCATATCCTTCATGGGGTCGTTCTCTAAAAGATGCACCTTGTTGACAAGATACTTATAAAACGATCGGATCGTCGCGATCTTCCGTGCACGGGAAGCAGTGTTGAGCCCATATCCGGTCGAGCTGCTGTTTTGGTGCTGCGCGCGGTCGCGACTGAGGTAGGCCATGTAGCTGTAGACGTCAGAAAGCGTGACCGAGCCGACAAGCGCAAGGTCAACGTCCATAATATCAATTTCGTTGAACGGCACGTCGCGCAGCGTCGGGTCGCGCAGCAGCTTCAGATAGCGGAAGAAATTGCGTAGATCAAGGTAATACTCGTCAACAGTTTTCTGCGAGTGCGCCTTGATTGTCTCGTGATAAACAAGAAAGTTACGCAAAATTTCTGGCGATTCGGTTCGATAGTCGATCATATGTAGTAGTAGGCGAAAAACAGGCATAAATTCTGGGAGGCTTCCCATTCCCCCTCCTCTAAATTGAACAAAATTTTTATTTTGTTCAATTACAGCTGCTCTTCGGCGAACCTCCCTTCTGAGGTGTCTGCCGAAATTATAGCATCCTTCCGGTCTGCGTGCAAGGGCAATTCCTCGCATGAGGCCGGAACTTCTTTATACGGTAGCTGCGGCAACGCAGGGATGATATCGGTTTTAAAATACCGGGCGTAGCGCGGAATATACGTCAGCGTCCACGTCCAGATCGGCGACCAGCGGAGCGCTTCGGTGATCCGGCTCTCCTGATCAGCCATCGGTTCAGTCAGAGTGACGTGTCGATCAATGCGGCGACCGAGTGAGAACACGCGCAGGAAGTTACTTTGCAGATACATTCCGTCCGTCAGATCCCGCAGCTTCTTGTCAACGTCGAAGGTCTGCGAGGCCATGTAGACGATTACCTTATAATGGCGTTGGAGCTTGAAGAAGTCACGCACGGAAGGCTTGAAATTTTTAAAGTTGCGGTTGTCCCAGATCATGCCGACCTCATCGATCAGAAGAATGGAATCCACCTCAGGAACGAAATCGCCCAGCTTCTGAACATCAAAATACCGGGCACCGGGAATCGCAAGATCAGGCATGTTGCTATAAACGCGAAAGCCCTTCTTCCGATATTGCAGAGCGAGCTTTGTCAAATACGAGGACTTCCCACTCCCCTTTTTGCCAAAGACGAGATATAGCCGATAGGGATTTAAATACTGTCTGGTAAGCAAATGGAAAACAATAAAGAAAGAAAAACAGAAGATCAACACTTTTAGACAAAAAATCAACATAGAAGAATCCTTTCAGTTTGTTCAAAAGGCGAGGGCGCGGTGCAAGCACGCGCGCCCTCGCCTTTTTTTCGAGGCTTAGAGATGGATCAGACGCTTGAAGAAGCCAACACCGAGACCGATAAACGGAATCAGGACACAGAACTCAAGCAGCGGATTGCTCATAATAGCCTCGCCGACAGCAGCAACCCAGTCGATAGAGGTATCGAACATGGTGCCAATATCAGCAATGATCGTAGCGATTGTAACAGCGGCGGCCTGCAGTCATTCCCCCTTTCATAAAAAATCAGCGAAACAGCAGGGATTTGAAAATCCTCACGATAAACGCGAAGAGAATCAACGAAACAATCCAGAATAACGGAGGTTGCATCAGGACATCAATGATGGCGTCGAGCAGCCAGAGAGAAAATGCCTGGGCATCAGACAACGTCATTTGAAGAAGCACCCCACGATCCGAAACAGAGAATACAGCGCGATACAGAAGATCAGAACGCCGGAGAGATACGGCCAATCGACACCGGCCATGCCGGAGGCGACGACCTCTCCGACCACTTCACCAGCGTCATTGTAGACGTTGGTGAAAACGGGCGAATAGGCACCAAAGATCGATTCAAGCAGCGCAAGCAATAGACATCATCCTTTCTTATCACGAAAACGATCATCATAAACACGCCGACCGGTATCTGTGTGCAGCACCTTACCGAGCAGCCTTATAGAAAGCCCGACCATGAAAGACCCGATCAGCAGGCTTGCGGCAGAAAAGCCGAGAAACGGGATATCCGTCTCCGCAAAAAAATCCCAGACAAAGCCGAGATAAGCCGAGGCAACAACAAAGAAATCGTCCATAAAAGCACCTCAGATAAACGGAATCAAATCAAGAATCATCTGAACGAGTTTGATGATCAGCCAGACCGCAAAGACAACAACAAGGGCAATGACGAGATCATACAGCGGCTCAGGCAACCAACTGAAAAGCAGCTGAAAAACAGAAAACATAACAGCCCCCTCCCCTATCACGAAGTGATCATACGGAATCCGCAGTAAAGAAGCAGCATATCGATAGCATAGAGGTAAAGAGACCTCACATCAACGGGCAGGCAGTCCCAGCACGTTTTGACCCATTCAAAGAATGCGGAAAGCTCCAATGGCAGCGTAAGCATCATGTTTCTCCCTCCTCCCCTGCCGGCTCAAGCGGAATCAGAAAGAAGCCATAGGCAGAATCCTCAGAAGTAGTACTAAAGGTATCAGAGATTGTCTGCGCAGCTTTCCCGACATTTCCGAAGATATCGCCAAAGACGCCGACCATACTTTTAAGCAGCGACCAGAGACCGGAGGAACCTTTCTTCACCGTGCCGGAGATCGTCAGATCGCCAGAACCTGCATACGACCACTCAGGCGCAGTAGAGGGAGACGCAGCGCCCTGCTCATATTCGTCAAGATCGATCTTGCTGGAACCACTTCCCTGCTTCTTGAAAAGCTCTACGAAACTGTTCCACGAGCGCTGCCACCAGTCCCAGAAACCGGACTCCGTGTATATGTACTCATAATCGCTGCCGGTAGGACTGTCGACGATATCGTACATATCCTTCAGGGTGATGATGTTATACGACCGATATGGCACCCAGCGTTCACCTGTCCAGATACGACCGTCACAGGCTTCCCAGGCACGACCGTTGTAGATTTGCAGCGAGGTGATATAGCCGGATTCTACCAGCGCCCAGACCTGCCCCTTCGTCGGGACGGAAGGCCGGACGCCGCCGATCTGATAGCAGCTCACATCAATGGCCGAGCGCACGGCGAGCGTCGGCGTATTGAGATTCTCACGATCAATAGCAGTTACACCGGAAACATATTCATGACCGGTGTTTGCAACATTTCCAGCGACGATCTCAGCGTATACAATATCGATGGAGAAACCAACATCCGGCTGAATGGTATAATACCAGAGCTCATAGTCTTCCTCGTCTTCATCCTCGCCGATCACGTAGAGCTCATAGTAGAAATCAATCGAGCCCCAGTCAAAGGTTGCCGTAGACAGCAAATAAGGTGGACGCCCGGAAGAAACGATCCGCGTCGAGGCGGTGCAGGAGTAAACATTCCCTTCCCGATCTACCAGAGAAAGTGTGACGACCTCAGAACTGGAAACATCGTCATCCGCACGAGTATCACGAATAAAGTCCTGCGAGTACGATTCCCGATCCATGCGGTAATAGTAACCATAGAAGCAGGGGATCTTAAAGCCGGACGCGTCCGAAAAGGCGTTTCCGCCTGTCGGCAAAGAAAGGGAGTTGGCGCCCAGAGTAACAGACAGGCCATCCGAGGAAAGCGAAGAATCCGCCGTGTTAAAGTAGAAGAAGCAATCGAGATTCGAGTAGCTGATATAGCGAACCGATTGATCTGCTACAAACGCATCTGCGCTGCCGGAAGAGAAGTCCCACGCCCGCAACGGCGTAATGGTAGTATCCCATGACCAGTATTCATCTGCGACCGGCAGCACGCTGTCAGGCAGCACAAGAGTGAGGTTTGTATCATGCGGTACGCTGGATGGCTCATAGTTTGCACCGCCTTCGGCCAGCGCGAAGTTGAGCACACGCAGCTCATCAAAGTACTTATACGTCTGCTGCGAGCTGCCGAAATGGAAAGTGAAGGAGCTGGAAGAGAGACCGCAGACAATGCTGCCGAGTTTGAGACCGTTGAGGTAGTAGTACAGCCGCCCGGAATGCCGGATCAACGCGAGCTCGTTCCATGTGCCGACCGGCGTAACAGCCAGCTGCGACCCTACAGAATTAAGGAACGCACCACCAGAGAACTTGAGCAGCTGCGCACCGGCAAAGGAAACATAGCTGTCAACTGAGGGCGCAGCCGTGGCAGACTGGTAATATCTCCACTGCAAGGTAAAATCGCCGGTACCGAGGCCGGAGGGAAGCGTGATCGTGAAATCGTGCTCTGTCTCATCCAGATACAGGGCACCTTCAAAAACACCGGCATCCATATAAGTGAGCGAAGCGCCTTTGTTCCAGGTGAAATCCGTGCAGTAATTCCAATAGGACGAATCGCGCGTGTCCCCGTCGAAATGGTAGAGCGAGCGGACAGAAGTGTTATCCGTGCTGCGGCCGTAGTTGATCACATCAACGGAGAGGTTGAGCTGTTCCAGCTCTTCAGCCGTCAGATCGGCAGAAGATCGACCGTCCGGCAGCTCATAGTAAACCTCGTAGTACTTGTTATACTCCATCGTCTGGCCGATATAGGTGATGGAGGTATAATTGATGTGGTACTGGTAGAAGAAGTTGTAGTAGGTGTAGTTGGTGGAATTGTCGACGTAGTAGGTGGAGTTATTGACGTAGTACGTCTGCGAGGTATTGTCATAGGTGACATCCGAGAAGTCGAAGGACAAGCCATTGAGGATGGAGAAAGTGCCGTTGCCAAGATCGATACCCGCGGAGTTATCACTGCCGGTGAAATCGTCGCTGCCGATCGTCTCGCCATTCTCGTCCTTCTCAACGATCTCCGTATCCTTGCGCCCGGTATCCACCGCGCTGGTATCTTTGAGCGTAGCGACGTAGGGGATGCCGTCCGGCGTACAGAGCACGGAGGGCTCGCCATAACCTCCGCTGCTGCTGTAGAAGGTCTTGTAGATGTAGTAGTAGCGCTTATTCGCCCCGATCTGGCCGCCCTCGTCCTGTGCAAGGTTATAGAGGTCTTCATAGCTCTTCATGCGCACGATACCAGAGCTGCCCTCAAGGTTATTCTTGCGCGAGGAATAAGTGCTCCAGGTGTTGGCTGGTTCATCCTGCGGCGTTTCACAAAGGATGACATAACCATCTTTATCTGCTAAAGCCATCATAGAACCAAATCCGGCAGAATGAAGATTGGAAGAATACACACGAATAAAGGAATATCCACTAATAGAGGAAGACGCATAAAGATCAAAAGAATAGTCAGTATATCTACCAAGATCGTTACCATCATTAAGCCGTAATAGATATGACATAACTACCTCATATGGATATATCTTCGAATACATAGAAGCGCGGTACGCAGCACAGATATACTCAGAATACAAATCGTCATCCTGCAAAAAAAACGCATCCCAAACCAAATCCAGAGCACCTGAAACAAGCTCAGATACGATCGCGGAGAATACAACTTCAGCTGCAGCAGCAGCCAGCACCTCGAACGCAACCGCTTTAGCCGGCACTACTGCAGAAGCGGAAATTGAGAAAGCCAGAAGAATCGGCAAAATTCGGCTTATAATCGCTTTTTTCATTGCAAAATCACCAGTTTTATGTTACGATAGATCTAAAGGAGGTAAAAAAAATGAAAGCAACACTTTTCAGATTATTCAAAGCAGTACCAGAAAGATATATTGGGGGAGACAATTTGCACGATAACATGGTTATTCTTCACTGGATGCAAGAAAACGCGCGCTTTACAGCACTTTGCACCACCCTACTGCTGATCACCGGCATTATCCTCGCCGTGATGATCCTTCGGCGGCAGCGCAAGCTCAACCGAAAGCTCGACGAGCTCGCGCTGCTCCTGAAGGAAAAGGAGAAAGAGGAGAACCCAGAAAATTGAATCTGCCCCGCAGCGCTTCGAAAGAGGCGCTGCTTTTTTATGGTTGCGGGAGCCTGATTTGAACAGGCATCTGCTGACGCAGAATCAACTGTGCTGCCGTTACACCATCCCGCGAGATCATAAAGAAAACAACGAAGGCTGCTCATAAAAGGGATCGACCGTGCGAGGGTCGAAACCTTCCAGCGGATCACGGACGACGGGAAACATGGGAATCTCATCAATGATATCCACGCCGTCAAAGTCATAAGGAAATGTCCAATCAGCATTGACAAAGCCGGTCTTGCAAAAGTCGTATTCACGATCGCAGCAGCGATCCAGCACCGGAGTTGGCACATAGACATCAGACATATGCTGCGCGCGTTTGAGAGGCCGAGAAGCCCAATAGAGATGGGAACCCGTCTCCCCTGCCCTGTCGCTCAGCTCCTTGGAGATATACTTGGAGACATAAAAGGCGCACGCGATAGGGTCTTTAATCGGTGCGAGCGAGCACCAGCCGAATTTAGCCATATAATCCGGCCAGTTGACAAAGCCATCTTCCCGCAAATGGCGGGGCGCATTTTCAGGGAACTCACCAATTGCCGACTGCGGCAAGCCATGCACGAAGCCGTGCACATGCCAAGCACCATCCTTGTGATGTTCCGGCACCAGTAGCACAGCGAACTTGCAGCCGTAAGCCTTGCGCTGATCCCTGATCCACTGCATAAAGCGCTTGTGATATCGTTCGACATCAAAGCGGCTGCCGAATTTCTGCTCATCCAGCGTTCCAGTGAAGAAGTAGTCCCACTCATTGCACAGGCCGTATTGCAGCACCATGGAGCGAGCACGGGAGAAGCTGCTGTGCAGCTTCTCCTCATAGTGCTCATGCTCTTTAGGAGAAAACAACCATGTATTTGGCGAGCGCTTCCACGCAACCACTTTGTAAAAATCCTCGCGGTATCCATGGATAGAATACAACGGAAGAATGGCAGAATTTTCGCTCATGTTACCCCCCGGAAAAAGCCTTATATCTCAAAGCTTTCCCGCAAAACGTTACGGTGTCAAGTGGTCCCTGCGGCGCTGCGCGCCGCATCTAAAACCGCCTGCAAATCTCCCGACATTCAGGGGGTCTTACTTTCTTATCTGCGCAGAGACCGGATGAAGGACGTGTCCAATCCGGCCTTTTTCATGAGCTTTTGACAGTGCCGCAGCTCGTCCAAAGCACGCAGCAGCTGCTCGGCATACAAGCTCATCTGGTACACATCCTGCTCCCGCTTCTTCAGCTGCGCCTGTAGATCAGCGATCCGCTGCTCATAGGCCGTGTATGCTTCCGGCCGGTGGATCGTGATATGGAGCATCTCTTCATTCGGCATTGTCATCATCATCACCAACAGGGACCCAAAGAGCATCCAGAAAATCACCAATATCTATAACCTCATTAAGAAGAGAAAACATCTGCTGGTTAAGCTCATCGAGCTGCGCAAGGATCTGAGAGAGGGTATGATCCCGGCTCTCCTGCTGGCGTTTAGAAACATTTGCGGCTTCCAGCATTTGCTGCTGGACATCTTCAGGAATCTTGAACATGTCGATCACGCTTTCAGGATCGAAACAATCCTACCAGATGCTTCATTGCGGAAGAGATACACCTCGTCACCAGCTGTGGGCGTATACCCCATGTTAGCGAGGGTATCAGCATGCATGAAAATGCGGATCGGCTGCCGATTGTCTCCACCCTCATACGCGAGGACAGGCACGAGGTAGATGTACACTCCGTTCACAGTGCGGTTGTCGCTGCCGACAAAGGAACCGTCCTCTACCCTAAAAATTTTCCATCTCATTTCTTTTGGGCTCCTTTCGAAAATATAGAACCTTATAAGATTCTCCTCCAATAAAATAGCACCCAATAAGGTGCAAAGTCAACAGGAACCTTATTAGGTGCAATATAATTCGGCAGAACATACAAAAGAACAGGGAGAAGTTTTATGGAATATAACGAAAGACTGAAGGATTTACGCGAGGACAAAGACCTTACTCAACAAGCGATTGCTGAAGTGTTGGACACAACAAGGCAGCAGATATACAAATATGAAAGCGGAGTGCAGGAAATGACAGTCAGCCGCCTTGCAAAGCTCTGCCGATTCTACGGCGTCTCCGCAGACTACATTCTCGGACTGCCACGGGGACTAAAATGGCCACGATAATGACATAGAAGCAAACACGCCGAGCGCGATCGCGCCCGGCGTGTTTGCTTCTGACCTGCCGCACACTCGACACAGAGGATTTCGAGGCTGCGTGAGTAGCACAGCCGTGCTGCACTGTCAAGGGGCTTTCGCGGCATAAAACCAGTGTGCGCACTGGATTTATTCCACGGTCCCCTTGACAGCACATCCCAGCTGCGCAAGAGGTGAAGAAAGCGAAGCGACGCGCGCGCCGCTTCGCGTATCTTTATTTTGGGAGGAACACAAGGCCGGGCAGTTGCCCGGCCTTTCTCATCTTCCGTGAAATGAAAAGAGTTTTTATTTTGTTCAATTACAGCTGCTCTTCGGCGAACCTCCCTTCTGAGGTGTCTGCTGAAATTATAGCATCCTTCCGGTCTGCGTGCAAGGCTCATCTTTGGAAATGATCTGCTCTGTCTTGTAACCGAGCGTTTCCGTGATCTTGACCGTCTTCGGCACCGTGTACAGCTTCGGCGCACCAGCGCGCTTGATATCGTTAACCAGATCATGCCCGCCTTCGGCCGTGGTGATCATCGTGATGCGAGAACGATACGGCACGAGCACGCAAATCCAGCTATAACGTCGGCACACATAACCTTCTTTACGAAGAGCCTGAATTGCGCCTCGATCCTCGGCTGTTAAATGCTTTCCCTTCTTGCGTTCTGACGGATTTGTGATA
>CAYPLM010000006.1:0-428 GCA_964411575.1 uncultured Oscillibacter sp.
TGCCGATGAGCTGATCCTCGAAGCCGGGGACGAAGCTGCCGGAGCCGATCTCCAGCTCGTGGCCGGTGCCCTTGCCGCCCTCGAAGGGCACGCCGTTGTCGAAGCCCTCGAAGTCGATGACGGCGATATCGCCCAGCTTGACCTCGCGCTCGACGGACACCAGACGCGCATTGCGCTCAGCCATCTCGCTCAGGCGCTGGCTGACCTCGTCAGCGGTAACAACAGTCTCGGCCTTTTCGGCTTCAAGGCCCTTGTACTGGCCGAGCTTGACCTCGGGGTACACCGCGACGGTAGCCTTGAAGGTGAAGCCGTCCTTGCCGATCTCGTCGATGGCGATTTCGGGATAGCCCACGGGATCCACACCGCTGCTGCCCACGGCCTCGGTGTACGCATCGGGCAGAACGATATCGATTGCATCATTATAAAAG